>JACQDU010000542.1 GCA_016200955.1 bacterium | reverse complement strand
ACGGCGGCCTGGTTGAACACGACATTCGCCGCGTGTGTCTGGAGAAGCCCCTCTTACACGACGGCTCTCCGGCTGCTCGGCGAGTGCTTGCGCGAGTGCGTGGAAGATCCCGGCCTTATCCTCGGCGACCTCTACGTGCCCATGATCATGCCGCTCGTGATCGGGCTCGGTCTTCTCACCGCGGAACGGCTCCGTGGCGTCAGGCTCGGCCGGCAGATGCTGCTCACGGCGGCGCTGGGCTCCGTCCTCGCGTGCCCGGCCTACATCTGGCTCCATGTGAGCATCCTTCACCACCGGACGCCGGTCGGCGCGGGGGGAGGCGCCGTGGTGAGGGACGGGCGTCGGGTCGATCTGCTGTGGCTCTTGCACGTCGGAGTGTTCCTGCTCGTGCCCGTCGTTTCGAGCGCTGCCGACCGGATCCAGGCACGCGTCCGCGGCTACTTCTCGCACGCCGGCTGAAGGAGCCGCACGGGAGGACGGGACGGCGAGCGCCTTCTTCCGCGAGCCGACCGACCCCGGACTGCCCGACTCGCCGCCTCACTCGGTTCGAAGCCCCGAGGCTGGGCGAAGATTTCACGAGCATACGGGCCTCCGATGTCGAATCCTGGTGGCGTCCTCACCACATGCGATCCGGCCCGGACTGCCCGCGGCTTCGACGGATGTTGCGTGGTGGACTCACCGGATCGAGCCTTCGGCTTTCGAGAGGGCGACATGCTCACGGCAAGAGGAGGCGTGCGATGGGATACGGGAGCGACGACGAGCTGAACATCCCGTGCTACCGCTGCGGAAAGAACATCCCGACGCGCGATGACGGCAAGTCGTGCGGCGAGTGCGGCGAGCCCTATTGCACGTCGTGCTTCCAGGGCAATCGACCGAACTACACCGACGCCGTCGACCGCTGCGCGGTGTGCGAGGAGCGCAGCGGTTAGCAAGCTGCCGAACGAACAGGCAGCTAGAGCCCGCCGCCGGGGAAGCCCGAGACGACGCTCGCATCGAGCGGCTCGGTGGGCGTGACCTCCCAGTAGCAGACGGTGGCGTCGATCAAGACCGCCTGGACCATTCCCACCCGGAAGGCGGAGCCATCGGGGAGGATGAACAGGTCGCCGGGAACGATCTGCGTCTGCTCCGGAACGCGGAAGAGCCCGCGGCCACGGTCGTAGTTGCAGCGGAACTGCTTGCGGCCGCCCCGCGCCTGACGGTCCACCCAGCAGTCGATGGAGCCGTTCACGAGGGTCATCTCGAAGGCTCGACGCACCTTGTCCGATTCGCGCGACACGACGTGTCCCCTCCGGCCTCAGGCCTGCCTCCTTGAAGATCGCCCGGCGCGCAGCTCGACCCCGTGAGCGGAACGCGGGAGCAGCCATTCGACGGGGCTCGCGGATCGGTCGGACCTTGAAGCCGATGCACCCGGCAGGATTCGAACCTGCACTCTGGGGTTCGAAGCCCCATATCCTATCCATTAGAAGACGGGTGCTCTGCTGCTCTTGCTCGACGAGAGACGCTAGAGACCGATCGCGCCGTCCTCGAGCTCACGGATCTTATCCCGAAGCTCCGCCGCGCGCTCGAACTCGAGCCGCTCCGCCGCGCGGGCCATCTGGCGCCGCAGCTCCTCCACGTGAGCCTCGAGGTCGTTCGACATCTCGCGCGACGCCTTCTCTCGCTTCGAGACCTCCTCGAGGTCCACGTAGTCCTTCTCGAAGATCTCCGAGAGCCCGTCCTTCAAGCGCTTCTCGATCGTGCGAGGGGTGATGCCGTGCTTCTCGTTGTAATCCTTCTGGATCGCCCGGCGGCGCTTCGTCTCGTCGAGGGCGGCCTGGATGCTCTTCGTGATCGTGTCGGCGTAGAAGATCACGCGGCCGTTCACGTTCCGCGCCGCGCGGCCGCACGTCTGGATGAGCGCGGTCTCGTTCCGTAGGAAGCCCTCCTTGTCCGCGTCGAGCACGCCCACGAGCGTGACCTCGGGGAGGTCGAGGCCCTCGCGCAGGAGGTTGATCCCGACGAGGCAGTCGAACTGGCCCTCCCTGAGGGCCCTGATGATGTCGGCTCGCTCGATCGTGTCGATGTCCGAGTGCATGTACTTGCAGCGGACTCCGGCGTCCAGGTAGTACTCGCAGAGGTCCTCGGCCATGCGCTTCGTGAGCGTCGTCACGAGGACGCGCTCGTTCCTCGCCGCGCGCTTCTCGACCTCGGCCTTCAAGTCGTGGACCTGGTCGCGCGTCGGCCTCACCTCGATCTCGGGGTCCATGAGGCCCGTCGGCCGCACGACCTGCTGGACGATCCGGTCGACCGACCGCTGCCTCTCGTAAGCCGCTGGAGTCGCCGAGACGAAGACGATCGGACGCTTGTAGGACTCGAACTCGTCGAAACGGAGCGGGCGGTTGTCGAGCGCCGACGGAAGGCGGAAGCCGTATTCGACGAGGGTCTCCTTCCGCGACCGGTCGCCGCGATACATGCCGTTCAGCTGCGGGACGGTCTGGTGCGACTCGTCGAGGATGATGAGAGAGTCGTCGGGGAAGTAATCCAGGAGAGTCGGCGGCGGCTCGCCCGGCACGCCCGCTCTCAGGTGCCGCGAGTAGTTCTCGATCCCCGAGCACACCCCGACCTCGCGGAGGAGCTCGAGGTCGTAGCGGCACCGCTGCTCGAGCCTCTGCGCCTCGACGAGCTTGTTCGCGTTCCGGATCTCTCGGAGGCGGTCGTCGAGCTCCTCCGAGATCGTCACGAGAGCTCGCTCGAGGAGGTCTCGCGGCGTGACGTAGTGGCTCTTGGGATAGATGTCCACGCGGTCGAGCTCACCCAGGACCTCTCCCGTGAGGGGATCGATCGCCGAGATCCGGTCGATCTCGTCCCCGAACAGCTCGATCCTGAGAGCGCGCGCCTCCTCGTGCGCGGGGATCACGTCGAGGACGTCTCCTCGCGCTCGGAACGTCCCGCGACGGAAGTCGACGTCGTTCCTCTTGTACTGGATCTGCGCGAGCGCTCGCAGGATCTCGTCTCGCGGGACTCTCTGGCCGCGCGCCAGGCCGACCTTCATGTTCAGGTAAGACTCGGGCGAGCCGAGGCCGTAGATGCACGAGACGCTCGCGACGATCACGACGTCGCGCCGCGTGAGGAGGTTCCGGGTCGCGCGGGAAGAGCTGCGTCGCGAGCGTCTTGTTGTGAGCCATGATGAGAGTCGGCTTCTGCACGCGAGCGATCGCGCTCGCGATCGTGAACGTCTTCCCCGAGCCCGTGACTCCCTGGAGAGTCACGGCGTCCGCGCCCGACTCGATCTCCTCGACGAGCCGCTCGATCGCCCTGGGCTGGTCGCCCGCGGGCTTCCAGTCGGAGTGGAGCTTGAGCTCGGCGGGCGGCTTGAGCGCCTGCGTCTCCGCCTCGGGGACCTCGTAGGTCTTCTTCTTGGACCAAGGCTTCGACCGCTTGCGCGCCATGATCCGATCTTACGATGAACCCGCCGCCGGCTCAGCGCGAGACGCGCACGAGGGCCGCGAGGCGGTCGAGGACGCTCTCGCTCGCTTCTTTCCCCGAGAAACGGATCGCGTAGTAGAGAGAGACGGCCCGCAGGAGCGCGCGGTCTGCCTCGGTCGCTCCCGTCCGCGAGGCGAGCGAGCGCGCGTGCTCGAGGGGAGTCGACGAGCCGCCGAGCTTCCAGCCATTCCGCTCGAGGAGAGAGAACAGCGAGCCCCGTGCGTCGCGGAAGCGCGGCGCGGCCTCGAGCGGGCGAGGAGCGCCCTCGAGCCTCCTCCTCCGGACGAGCGCCGCGCTCACGATCGCCCTCGCTCCGAGCGCGAGCACTCCCACGACCGTGAGAGCGAGGAGCGCGGGCGAGAGAGGGACCCTCGTCGCCCCTCGCACGGCGTCGAAGGTGCTCTGGCGGCGAGGCGGCCGGACCGCGCGCTCCGCCTCCTCCGCCGCGGGAGCGGTCGGGTCGTAGGAGACGAAGCCGGCTCCCTCGAGCGGGACCTCGACCCACGCGTGCGCGTCGGACGAGCGCACGAGCCAGGCTCCCAGGGCGTCCCGGTCGCGCGGCTCGACCCGGTAGCCGGTCACGACGCGCGACGGGACTCCCGCGAGGCGCAGGAGGACCGCCATGGCCGTCGCGAACTCGCCGCACGCGCCTCTCCTTCCCTCGAGGAGGAACGTCCTGAGAGCTCGCGAGAGGCCCCGCGCTCGATGCGAGCTCGCGAGGTCGTACTCGTACTCTCCCGCGAGCCGTCTCTCGATCGCGCGAGCGATCCCGTGAGGCGTCACCTTCCCGCGAGCGAGGCGGTCCGCGAGGTCGGCGAGGTCGCCGTCGGACTTCACCGACGCCGGAAGCTCGAGCAAGTGGGGAGCATCGAAGGCCGGGCGCTCGCCGAGCGAGAGGCCGGCCTCGGCAGGCTCCTCCGCGTGGAGCACGTAGTCGAGCCGGCCCCGCGCGGCGCGCGCGAGCACGAGGTTCCCGGCCGAGTCGCGCGAGGCGCTCGCGCCCTCGAGGCTCGCGGGCGTCCCTCTCGCGAGGAGAAAGCTATCGCTCGCCCGCTCGAGGCTCACATCGAGGCGGACCGCCACGGGCTCCTCCAGGTGCTCGATCTTCCGGCGAGGGAAGGTCGTCCTCTCCTTGCCTTCCTCGGGCGGGGGCGGCGCGAAGAAGCCGCTCTCGTCCACTTCCTCGAGCGCCGCGGCTCGCAGGAGGAGGCCGGTCCCGAGGCCTCGCGCTCCCGTCACTCGCACGGTCGCCACGTAGACCGGCTCGGACGATCCGAGCTCCTGCGATTCCTCGAAGCGCACGGCGGGCGTGAAGCCGACGCTCGCGCGGGCCCTCGCCTCTCCCGGCGGGCGCGAGGAGGGAGCGCGGGCGAGCTCGCGTGGAGCCAGGCCGTCTTCCGGAAGGGCCGGTTCTCCCCCGAAGCTCACGACGAGGAGGAGGATCGCGGCCGCGACGGCCGTCTGCGCGAGCGCGAGCCCCGAGGTCTCGCGACGAGCCTCGGCTCCAGAGGGAGCCGCCACGGCGACCGAGCGGCTCTCTCTCGCGGCCCGCTCGAGCTCCTCGTCCCGGTCGAGCGCGACCGACGCCGCGGAGGCCGCGATCGCCGCGAGCACGAGCACGAGCTCGAGCGCGCCTCCGCCGGCGGAGATCACCGAGCAGGCGACGATCGCTCCCAGGACCGGAGCCGCGACGGCGACGCTCGCTCCGAGTCGCGTCTGCCGGAGGCCCAGGGCTCCCGCGAGCACGAGGGCCCTCGAGAGCGTCACGACGAGCCCGCCCTCCTCGGCCTGCGCGGCCCGTGCGAGCGCGGCCTCGAAGATCGCGGCCGCGAGCACGACGATCACGCGGAGCTGGGCGAGCCGCCGCTCTCTCTTCTTGCCCGAGACGAGGAGGACGAGCGCGAACGCTCCGAGCGACGGGAGACCGCCCGGCGCCGCGGCCGCGAGCAGGAGGAGGACGGCCGCGAGCGCGATCGCTCCCGCGCGTCGACCCGCGGAGAGCGGGTGCGTGCGCTCACGGACGGAGGCGCTCAGACCTCACCTCGCAGGGAGCGCGTCTCTCCGGGGACGCTGCGCGTGAGGCGGCCGCGCCCCAGGACGGCGCTCGAGCTCGCGGGGCCCGGGCCCTCGGCGACGACGACTCTCAGGTCTCCTTCCCCGACCGGCGGAAGCACTCCGGCGCGCGGGCCGCGCGAGGTCACGAGAAAGGCGTCGTGCCGCGCGCGCGAAGGCATGGGAGGAAGCTCGACCGCTCCGCTCCCCTCGGGCTCCACGAGCGCGAGCGCGAGGAGGAGCTGCGTCCCTCCCGCGCGGCCGCGGAGCCGCTCGAGAGTCCGGGGAGGCGAGCCCGGCGCGACGAACGTCACCTCGCATCCCTCGTCGAGGAGCTCGAGCCCGAGGCCCGCGGCGAGCGAGACGGCGCGCTCGAAGGCCGCGAGCCCGCGCGGCGAGAAGCTCGGCGGCACGCGGTCGAGCACGAGGAGAGCGGCTCTCCCGCCTCCCTCGGTGAACGTCCTCACGACGAGCGTGCCCAGGTGAGCCGAGAGCGGCCAGTGCACGTGGCGGAGCGAGTCGCCGCTCCGGTACTCGCGCACCGTCGCGGGCTCGAGCGTGCCCTGGCGGCGTGCGAGTCGCGCGCGCGTCGCTCCCGCGCGCGCTCGCGCTCCCTCGAGGATCCCCCTCGCGGCGAGGCGGCGCGGCTTCGGCCGGACGAGGACTTCTCCGGGGAGAGCACAGGTCCTCGCCGCGGTGAACAGCCCCAGGGGATCGCTCGCGGCGAGGCGAGCTCCCGCGAGCTGGAGCCGACCGCGCGCTCCGAGGCGCAGCTGCGGGTGAGCGTCCGCGTGGCCGTGAGCGGGGACGGCTGGGAAGAAGGCGCGCGCCGTCGTCGCCGCGAGCCCCTCCGCGACGAAGACCGAGAACGCGGGTCGTCCCGTCTCGTTCGTGAGCCGGTGAAGGAGCGGGACGAGCTCGCCCGACGTCCCCGAGGCCGGCGCCTCGCGCTCGAGCCGGAGCCCTCGGAGCGCGATCGCGGCCGAGGCGATCGCGAGGAGGATGATCGCTCCGAGAGAGGCCAGGAGAGCATCCCGGAGCAGCGAGGCGGGCACCGTCGCCACGAGGGTCGCCGCCGCGGCGACGACGAGCACGGCCCGCGAGGTCGGCGTGACCCTCACTCTCGTCATGGAACGAGAGTAGCACCGGCGCGTCCGTTGTCAGGACTCCTTGCTCGGCGTCGGAGAGGACTGCTAACGTGCGAGCGTGCCCGTCCAGCTCGCTCTCTTTCCCGACGTCCCCGGAGCCCGGAGGGCGATGCCGCGCGTCGGTCTCTCCGTGGCCTCGCTCCAGAGCGGGAGCGAGGGGAACGCGACGCTCGTCGCGGGAGGGAAGACGGCGATCCTCGTCGACTGCGGCCTCTCGCCCGCGCGCCTGCGCGAGAGGCTCGCCGGTCTCGGGAGGAGGGTCGAGGACCTGGCCGGCGCTCTCGTGACGCACGAGCACGCGGACCACGCGGGAGGCTGCGCTCTCGCGGCGAGACGGCTCGGGCTTCCGCTCTACATGACCGAAGGCACGGCCGCGGAGGCGAGCAAGAGGATCCTCAGGAGAGAGAAGGACCGCGCGCGCGTCAGGATCCTTCCCCCGAGCGGCTCGCTCGCGTGGAAGGACGGCGCTCCCGTCGAGCCCTCGCGCGAGCACGACCTCCGGGCGCAGTGGATCCCCGTGCCTCACGACGCGGAGGAGCCCGTGGCCTTCGTCCTGGAGCGAGCGGGCGTCCGCGTGGGCTTCCTCACGGACCTCGGCCACGCGAGCCGCGCGGTCCGCGAGCTCGTGGGCACGCTCGACGCCGCGCTCATCGAGGCGAACCACGACCCCGGCCTCCTGAGAGACGGCCCTTACCCCGACTCGGTCAAGCGCCGGATCGCTTCCTCGGTCGGCCACCTCTCGAACGAACAGGTCGCGAAGCTCGTGCGAGACCACGCGGGAGCCAGGCTCCGCGTCCTCCTCCTCGGGCACCTCTCGAGGGAGAACAACTCGCCCGAGCTCGCGCTCGCGGCGGTGCGCGAGGCCCTTGCGCGGCGGGGAGACCTCGACGTGGACGTGAGGATCGCTTCTCGGGACGGAGCCTCCGCGGTCATCGAGCTCTGACGGGGCTCCCGTGATTTCTAAGCTCGAAGCTCGCGCTCGATGGCGTTCGAGGGTAGTGTGGACGCTGCCTTCCGCCTCGAGGAACGCGCCGCACGGGCTCGAGAACCCCTGCAAGGAGAAGATCCAGTGAGCATGGACGAGCTCGTCGCGTCCGCCCAGCGCGTCTTGCAGGCCAGCGGGCTGAAGACCGACTTCCTGAGAGGCCAGGACGTGGCGATGTATCGCTACGAAGCGCTCGACCGCCACATCGAGGTGGTCGTGCGGCCCAGCAACTGGACGCTCACGTGCGTCCACGGGGCCACGCGGAAGCGGACCCGTCTCCGGGGGATCACGGCGGCCGAGCTCGAGAAGGCCCTTCGGCCGTTCTGCGAGGAGACTCCCTTCGAGCCGCCGATCGGGGAGCCCGCCTTCGGGCGGAGGTAGCTCCTCGCCGGCCCCACCGGCGCCGGCGTCCCGGCGGGCTCGACTCGAAGGCCGATCGCGGCGGCGCGAACGCGCATTGTGCCGGGCGCCGGCCGCTGCCATCTTCCACCTGAAGACATGCCCGACGACAGCCTGATGGCGCGAGCCTCGGGGAAGCTCAAGGCGGCGGCTTCCGCGACGCTGACGCGCGAGAACGCGAAGAAGGCCCTCTCGACGAAGCTCGTCGCCGTCGGGCTCGCGGCGATCTTCTTCGCGACCGGCGTCGATTACTTCGAGAACGAGGACAAGGTCCACCGGGTCCTCGCGACCGCGGCGCACGACGCCGGGCAGCACGAGGTCGCCGGCGTGATCGAGGTCGTCGACGAGAGCATGGACCACCTGAAGGGCGGCGCGCTCGCCGCGATCCCACCGGCCGTGCGCGAGCACCTCGCGGGAGCCGCGCTCGCGCTCGGGCTCCTCTCGCTCGCCTCGGGCGTGCGCATGAAGGTGCGCGCCTCGTCGGGGAAGCACGGCCGTGTCATGCGGGACATGGGAGGAGCGATCGCGGGGCCCGGCCTCATCGCGGTGATCCTCTACGTCTACGTGAGCTGGCGCGGAGCCATCGTGATCCGCTCGGCCATGGGGAGCTTCTTCGGCCACGTCTTCCGGGGCGAGCTCAGCGGGCCGGACGTGAAGGAGCTCACCTTCCGCTACGCGCCCTGGGCGTGGCAGGAGGTCGGGGGAGTCCTCCTCATCGGCCTCGCGTTCGCGGCGTTCTCGGGAGCGCTGCGTCTCGTCGAGCGGCGGATCGCTCCGAGGACGCGGCTCGACCTCGAGGTCACGCGGAGGACGGCGACGGCGGCGGCGGTCCTCTCGCTCTCCTATTACGCTTGCGCGACGCTCGTCGCGGTCACGTCGCTCGGAGGAGCGCTCCGGGTGATCGCGTGGCCGTGGAAGATCGACGCGCCGGCTTTCCTCGTGACGCTCGCTCTCATGTCGTTCGGGATCGGCCTCGGGCGCGCGGGCGCTCTCCTCCACCGTCGCGAGGAGGGCGAGAAGCCTCCGGCGCCCAAGAAGCCAACTTCCTGAGAGCCGTGGGAGATCCCGCGGAGCCGACCCCGGCGAAGCCGACGTCGTTCGACGCCTTCCTCGCGTGGTGCCGCGCGCGCGCCGAGGCCGAGCCTCCCTTCGCTCGCGCGCTCGTCCGCGATGTATTCCTCCGGGCGCTCGGGCTCATCGCGCTCGCTGCGTTCCTCTCGCTCGTCTCCCAGGTCACCGTGCTGTACGGCGAGAGAGGGATCCTTCCCGTACGCGAGTACCTCGCCTCCGTGAGCCCGTTCGTGGGAGTCGGGCGCGTGCCGACGATCTTCTGGATCTCCGCGAGCGACGGCATGCTCCTCGGAGCCGCGTGGGCCGGCGTCCTCGCGAGCGTCGCGCTCACGCTGGGGCTCGCCCCGCGCGCCTGCCTCGTCCTGATCTGGGCGCTCTACCTCTCGTTCTGCTCCGTGGGGCAAGCCTTCCTCCTGTTCCAGTGGGACAGCTTTCTCCTCGAGACGGTCTTCTTCGCGATCTTCGCGGCGCCCCCGGGCCTGCGCCCGCGTGCGAGCCCCTCCCCGCGGCCGCTCGCGGTCTTCCTCGTGCTCTGGCTCGCCTTCCGGCTCCACTTCGAGTCGGGAGCGGCGAAGCTCCTCGGAGGAGATCCGACCTGGCGCGACTTCACAGCCATGGAGAGCTATTACGAGACGGCCCCTCTCCCGACGTGGGTCGGGTGGTACTTCCACCAGCTTCCGGGCCGGGCGCACCGCTGGACGACGTTCGGAGCTCTCTCGGCGGAGCTCGTCTTGCCTTTCCTCGTCTTCGCGGGCAGGAGAGCGCGCGCGGCGCTGTTCCTGGTCTACGCGCTCATGCACGCGACGATCTTCGTCACGGGAAACTACAGCTTCTTCAGCTTCCTCTCCGTCGCCGTGTGCCTGTTCTTCCTCGACGACGGCCACCTCCAGTGGATCGCCGCGCGTCTCCACGGGAAGCTTCCCGAGCGGCCGCGAGCGCCGCCCTCGCGGAGGATCACGGACGCGCTCCTCGTCGCCACGCTCTTGCTCGTGCCGCTCTCCGTCGTTCCGTTCCTCCGCTTCGTGGGGGTCGATCGGCTCGACGTCCCCGTCTTCCGCGCGCTCGCTCCCTACCGCACGCTCAACGCGTACGGCCTCTTCGTCCACATGACCGGCCTCCGCGACGAGGTCGTCCTCGAGGCGACGCAGGACGGCGAGCACTGGGAGGAGTACGAGTTTCGCTACAAGGTCGGCGACGTGAAGCGAGCGCCGGCCTTCGTCGCGCCGCACCAGCCTCGCGTCGACTTCCGTCTCTGGTTCGTCGCGCTCCGGGAAGAGCCGTACTACCCGGACGAGCTCGTCTCCCTCATCCGGCACCTTCTCCTCGATCCCGGGAGCGTCGCGTCCGTCTTCGAGCGCATGCCCTTCGGGCTCGAACGTCCGCGAGCGGTGCGGATCCAGATCTACCGCTACCACTTCACGGACTGGAAGACGCGCCAGGCGACCGGCGCCTGGTGGGAGCGCGACGGGATCGCGACCTGGGAGACCATGACCGAGAGCAGCTTCGAGCCGCGCTGATCTCCCACTCACCTGAGCGCGTTCAGGGCCGGATACTTCGCCGCCACGGCCTTCAAGGGCGGCGCGAACCCGTACGCCTCCTCGAGCCACCGTCGCGCCCGGTCGCCGTGGTTGGCCTGCGCCTCCGCGAGGGCCATGGCGAGGCAGAGGTGCCCGTTCTTCGGGAACAGCGAGAGGAACCGCTCGCCGTGAAAGCGCGCGAGGGCCGGCTCGGCGTCGAGCGCCCAGAGCCACGCGAGAGGTCCGTGCGCCGCGAAGGCCTCGGCGGGGTCCTGGCAGAGGCAGCGCTCGATCTCGAGGCGGAGAGGATCGGTCTCGCGCCGCTGCTCGGCTCCCGCGTGGCGCAGGAGATTGAGCGAGCGGATCGTGGCGGCCGTCCAGAGGCTCTCGAAGCTGCGGGTCCTCTCCCAGTCCCCCTCGAAGCGCGCGATGTTCTCCTCGGTCGTGCTGCTGACGTTGTCGAGGAGGGCGATCGTGCCCTGGTCGAGCCGGTCGAGGGAGTGAGGGCCGCGCGCGAGAGCGCGTCCCATGAAGACCCACTGGTCCTCTCCTTCCTCGCGCGCGCCCGAATGGGAGAAGAGGGTGTAGCCCAGGAGGTAGTTCGCGCCGGGTTGGGAGGGCTCGAGGTCCACGACGTGCCGGAGCGCCTCGAGGAGAGGCCCGCGGTCTCCCGCGATCGCGTCCGTCTCGTCCCAGATCTTCTCGGCGCGCGCACCGTACTCGGCGATGAGCTGGTCTTTCCGGGGCCCGCGGTCGCGCGCTTCGTTCTCGGCGCGGGCGGCGAGGTCCTGCTGGCCGAGCGCCTTGTGAGCGGCGGCCTTCCAGGCCCAGGCCTGGGCATCGTACTTGAAGACGCGGACCGACAGGTCGAGGTCCGCGAGAGCGTCCTGGGCCTTCCCGAGAAGGACCCTCGCGTAGCCACGGACGGCGAGCGTGCGCGGGTCGTCGGGCTTCCTCGCGAGCGAGCGCGAGGTGAGGTCCTCCGCCTTCGCCGCGAGCTCTCTCACGCGCGCCGGCTCCTTGGCGGCCGCCTCGAGCTCGAGCGTCGCGAGGAGCTCGAGGCCCTTCGGGTCCTCTCCCGAGAGCTCGAGGCCGTGCTCGACGAGGAAGCGGAGGGCGCCGGGCTGTCCCGCGAGCTTCCCCTGCGACTCGACGATGACCTTCGCCTGCTGGAGCCACGGACCTCCCGCCCACGGAGCCGCGTTCCCGGCTCGCTGCGCGGCCTTCCAGGCGCGCAGGAGCTCGCCCGAGGTGGGGAAGCGCTTCGCGAGCTTCACGGCGACGCGAGACTCGCGGACGAGGAGCGCTCCGTCGCTGTCGCCCGAGAGGAAGGCCTCGTCCGCCCTCGCGAGGGCGGCGAGCTTCTCCTCCCGGGTCGCCTCCGGGCTCGCGGCCAGGGAGTCGGCGAGCGCGGAGAGGGCCTCGGCGCTCGGGCGGATCTCCATCGATCGCCGCGCGGTCTCCTGGGCGCCCGCTCGGTCCTTCCGGTCCGCTCGCCATCGCGCGAGGGCGGCCCAGGCGTGCGCCGCCTCGCGCCTCCGCCCCAGCGCGCGCGCGAGCGAGGCGAGCTTCTCCTCGTCTCGCCTCTTCTCGTCGTCGTTCTTCGCGAAGAGAACGAGGGAGAGGAGCTGGAGCCCCGGGTCCTTCGGCCGCTCGTCGAGGGCCTTCGCGAGGAGCGCGGGCGCGCTCGCGTCGTCGTCGATCGCGCGCACGAAGACCTCGCGCGCGCGCGCACGCGCGCGGAGGAAGGTGCCCGCGCCGGCGCGGTCCGCCGCGAGCGAGAGGTCGAGGACGGCTCCCGCGGCGTCGCCCGAGTAGAGCTTCGCGTCCGCGCGCACGAGGAGCGGGAGCGGGTCGCGCTTCGCGATCTCGACCGCGCGGTCGAGAGGGAGCAAGGCTTCCTGGAACCGTCCGGCGTCGACGAGGATCGCTCCGATCCGCGCGAGCGCCTGGGCGTCCCTGGGCTCCGTCCCGCGGAGAGCGCGCGCCTCGACCTGGCGGAGAGCGTGGACGGCGCGCCCGGGATCGGTCGCGAGGAGGGCCTCCGAGAGCGCGAGCGTCGTCTCGTCGTCGCGACCGCGCTCGCTCTCGATCTTCTGCGCGAGGTCGAGCGCTTCCTGGGAGTCGATAGACCGGGCGAGGACGCGGACGAGGAGGAGCCTGGCGCTCGCGCGGGCGGCTTCGGCCTTGATCGCTCGCTCGAGCGCCTCCCGGGCACCGGGAAGGTCGTCGAGCTCGAAGCGGAGCTTACCCAACCGCTCGAGGAGAGCGGGAGACGGCGAGCGGGCCTCCTCCAGCACGGCGAGGGCAGCCTCGGGAGAGCCTTTCTTCTCGAGCGCCTGGACGAGGGCCGCGCGGACCTCGTCCCGGTCCTTCGCCCTCGCGAGGGCGCAGCGGAGCGACGCCTCGAGAGCATCGAGGCTCGTGTCGCCGGGCTCGAGACCTCTCGCGGCGAAGACGGCTCCTTCGAGCGCGCGGAGCCTCTCCGCGAGCTCGGGATCGTCGCTCGCCGCGGTCCTGAGGTCGTCTCTCGCTCGCTCGAGCTTCTCTCGCTGGTCCTGGAGCGGGCCGGGCCGGGAGAAGGCGTCGAGCGCGGCGTCGGCGGCCGCGATGGCTGCGCGCTTCTGCTCTCTCCTGGAGTCGTCGTCGGATCGGTGCCCGAGCTGGGCGAGGACGATCCCTCCCGCCGCGATCGCGACGAGGGCGACGAGCACTCCCACGACGGCGCGGTGGCGCTTCGCGCCTCGCACGAGCCTCCCGATCGGCCCCCTCTCCTCGGTCGAGATGCGGCCGCCCTTGAGCCAGCTCGCGAGCTCGTCCGCGAGCTCCTTGGCGCTCTGGTAGCGATCGTCGCGGCCCTTCTCGAGCGCCTTGAGCGCGACGAGCACGAGCTCTCTCGGGCACTCGG
>JACQDU010000100.1 GCA_016200955.1 bacterium | reverse complement strand
AAGCCGCGCTTCGGCGTGAGCGTGGACACGACGAAGCCCGGGAACGTCGCCAAGCAGGTCTTCACGAACAGCGTGGCCGAGAAGGCCGGCGTGCGCGCGGGCGACGAGATCGTCTCCCTCGACGGCAAGGAGACGAAGACCTACGACGCGCTCCTCGAGGCCATACGCGGCGCCAAGGGCAAGGTGAGCCTCGTCGTCGAGCGCGACGGCGAGCGGATCACGCTCGAGGCCGTCTTCGACGACAAGAAGGACGAGAAGAAAGACGAGAAGAAGCCCCCGGAGCCCGACAAGCGCTGGTTCTGAGCGCGCCCGTGCGTCTCCGCCTTCCGCCCGCGGCCGACTTTCGTTATGACAGTGAGCGAACCCGGCGCTCCCGGCCGGGTAGACCCACGTGAGGTGCACCATGCCCCTTCGCGCTCGCAGTCTCCTCGTCATCGCCGGATGCGCGCTCGTCTCGATCCCCGCCTCGAGCACGCTGGCGCAGGACCAGACGCCTCCCGTGCCGGCCGTGCAGCCGGCGCTCTCGGATCGTCTCACGGTGAGGACGAAAGGCCGCGTGACGGCTCCCGCGGACGAGGTCGAGCTCGAGTTCGTCGTCGAGGGAGACTCCGAGGACGCGAAGACGGCGGAGAAGCGCCACCGGGACCGCCTCGACCGCGTGCTCGCGGCCCTCACGGGGAAGGAGGTCGAGAAAGCCTCCGACGACGACGAGGAAGGCGGCCACAAGAGGCACAAGAAGAACAAGGAGAAGGGCGACGACGACGACTCCTCCGACTCGAAGGAGGAGAAGCCGAAGGCCGCTCTCCCCGAGGTCGGGGTGCCCGACAAGGACGGCGTCGTCTTCCTAGTCCGCGAGGGCCGCTCGACGATCGGCCTCCTCACGAACCAGAACAACAACTACTCGGACGACATGCCGCCCGAGAAGAAGAACGAGGCCGCGAACGTGGGCGTGGGGACCGCCGTCCACGCGACCTTCAAGAACGTCTCCAAGGTCTCCGCGAAGAAGCTCAGGAAGCTCCTCGCCGCCGCTCTCGACAAGGCGGCCGAGGGCGGAGCGTGCATGGGGTCCGTCAAGACGCCCGTGCGCCCCGCGATCCGCTTCCGCCCGAAGGAGCCCGAGGCCCTCGCGAAGAAGGCCTACGAGGACGCGGTCGCCAAGGGCCGCGCGCGGGCCGCCGATATCGCGAAGGCGGCCGGCCGTCAGCTCGGCAAGCTCACCGTCATGACGGAGCTCGACCCTCTCCAGCAGCAGCCGCAGAACCAGACCGACGGCCTCCAGGCCTTCGAGGGCCTCATACAGACGGGCGATGTCCTTCCGGGCGACGCGACCGGCGGCTCCACCGAGGTCCAGGTCGAGGTCGCGCTCCAGCTCGAGTTCGAGCTGAAGTAACGACGCGCGAAGGCGCGGCGAGCGCGGGGAACCGCTCCCCGGCGCTCGGGCCGCGCCTCCGCGCACTCTCTGCCAAACCATTCCGTCGAGCCCGCCGGCTCGTCGTCGAGGTCGCCGAGGAAGCCAGGCGAGCGGCCGCGAGCCACGGTGAAAATCACCGTCGTTCGTCGCGCCGGGACCGACCGCCACGCCTTGCTGCCGCGGCAACCCGGGACCTTGCACGAAAAGGACGCTAGTCCCGGAGCTCGCTGTTCCAGTATTCGTCCGAGAGGAACTTCTCCCAGCTCACGGGACGCTCGCGCTTGGAGACTTCCTCGAAGGGAGACCAGCGAGGCTTCTCGGGCTTGGCGATCAGCTGGAAGCCGACGTCGCGGAGGGTCTTGTTCGCCTTGCGCGTGTTGCAGCGGATGCACGCGAGGACGCAGTTGTCCCAGGCCGTGCGGCCTCCCTGCGACTTGGGAGTCACGTGGTCGATCGAGAGCTCCTCGGACGGCCGCCTCTGGCCGCAGTACTGGCACGTGTAGTTGTCGCGGCGGTAGAGGTTCTTGCGGCTGAACGTGACCTCGCGCCTCGGGCGGCCCCCGTACTCGCGGAGGAGGATGACCTCTGGCTTCTCGATCCGGTAGCGAGGCGTGAGGATCGCGCGGGCGGCGCCGTTCCGCGTCTGCGAGCGGCCGATCCACCCGCCCAGGTCGTAGACCTCGTAGGTGTCGGGGCAGATGACGCGAGCCGTCTCCCGGTAGAGAAGGACGAGGGCGGTGCGCACGGTCGTGGTCGCGACCGCGGTCCAGTGCTTGTTGAGCACGAGGGTCCTCTCGTGGAGGACGCTCGTCCCGTTGCTCGTGGACCGCTGGTGCACCGGATCACCTCTGGTTGCGAGCCGCGCCCCGGCTCCGTTCGCGTTCGTTACAGGGGGCGGGGGCGACGAACGTCGCCCCACGCAGCTTGGATGAGGATCCTGGGTCTTCGCGAAGACACTTCCTAGCCTTGCGCCACGGCGCGGCGCGCGTTGCTTCCCGAGACGTCTCGGCGAGAACGACGTGCTCGGGGCGGCTCCGCTTTCACTCCGTTCCACTCCGGGCGCCCGCTCCGCGAGCGGTCGAGCCCGGAGCGCTGAGCATAGGAGGTCGCTCGCGGTCGTTCAAGGGCTTGCGCTCTCTCCCTGGCACGCGGCCCGCGCGAGCCGTGCGAAGGACTCGCCCCGCTCCTCGAAGTTCCGGAACATGTCGTAGCTCGAGAAAGCCGGGGAGAGGAGGACGACTCCTCCGGGAGGACAGAGCTCGCGCGCGATCGCGAAGGCGTCCTCGAAGCGAGGGGCCAGGACGACGCGGGGGTCGTGGCCGCTGCCTGGAATCGAGCTCGCCCGGCACTTGCAGCCGAACGCGCGGCCTTCTTCCTGGCATGCCCGGACGCGGCGGGCGATCCCCTCCGCGAGAGCGCTCCCGGTCTCTCCCAGGCAGACGGCGGCGTGAGCGTTCGTGGCGACCTCCTGCTCGAGGAAGGCGAGGTCGGCTCCCTTGCTCCTCCCCCCGAGGAGCAGGACGACCGGGCCCCGGGGCGCGAAGGCGCGGAGGCCGGAGACGGCGGCCTCGGGCGTCGTCGCGATCGAGTCGTTCACGAAGACCCGGCCTTCCCGGTCCGTCGCGACGGTCTCGAGCCGGTGCGGGAGCGCGCGGAACGATCGCACCGCTCGCGCGATCGCTTCGGGGCCTGCTCCCAGGAGCCTCGCGGCGACCGCGGCGAGAGCGGCGTTCTCGAGGTTGTGCTCCCCCGCGAGGGCGAGGTCGCACGCCGGGAAGAGGGGCGTGCCGCCCTGGACGATCTTCCCGTCCACGAGCCGCGCGCACGTCGAGAGGCTCGCTCCCGGCCGGATGCAGACGGGGCCGCCCCGCGCCGGGAGCCTCTCGCGGTCGCGCTTCTCGATCTCCCGGGTGAGGTCGTCTCCCCCGACGCTCGCGGTGTAGACGAGGGCGTCCTCGCGGAGCATGCCGTCGAGGAGGGAGAGCTTCGCGGCGTAGTAAGCTTCCTTGGAGCCGTGGCGGTCGAGGTGCTCGGGCGCGAGGCTCGTGATCGCGAGGAGGACGGGCGCGGGCAAGCGCTCTCCGGCGGCGCGGGCGAGGGCGAGGTCCTCGGCCATGAAGCTCGAGAGCTCGACGACGACCTTCTCGTCGGGCCCGATCTCCGCCGCTTCCTCGAGGAGAGGGCGGCCTATGTTCCCGCCGATCCGCACGCGGCCGAACTGTTCTCTCAGCATGGCTCCCAGGAGAGCGGTCGTCGTGGACTTTCCTTTCGTGCCCGTCACGGCCGCGTAAGGCGCCCGCAGGCGAGAGAGCGTGAGCTCGATCTCCGTCGTCACGCGCACGCCGGCCGCGCGGGCTTTCAGGACGAGCTCGTGCGTGGGAGGAACGGCTGGGCTCCTCACGACGAGGTCGGTCTCGAGGAAGTCCTGCTCCCGGTGCTCTCCCAGGACGAAGCGGACTCCCAGGCCCTCGAGCCCGGCCACGGACTCCTGGAGCTTCTCCCGCGGCTTCTTGTCGGTGACGGTCACGCGCGAGCCCGCGCGGGCGAAGAAGCGCGCGACGGCGATCTGTCCGCCGAAGGTGCCGAGCCCGAAGACGAGGACCCGCGCGGGAGCCGGGGTCAAGGGCGGCGCTCGTTCTGGGTCTTGAAGTCGTTCGCCTGCTTCAGGAGCTTTTCTCCCGTGGTCTCGCTCTCGAGGTCCTTCCGGGGTTCGAGCTTCACGTCGATCGTGCGAGCGTCCTCGATCGTCGCGGGCCAGAAGACATCGAAGACGAGGTCGATCGGGAAGAACTGATACCAGGGAGGATCGAGCGTCACGAGCCTCTCGTGGGCGACGTAGCCCTCCCGCCGGACGACCACGCGGCGGATCCCGTAGTGCTCGTAGCGGAGGACCCTCGCCTTGTCCTCGCGGGTCTCGTCCCGGGAGACCTCTCTCCCGTCCACGAAGACGGCGGCGTCCTCGGGGTCGGGCCTCACGATGAGCTTCCGCTCGACGCACCCGGTCGCGGACCCGGCGAGCGCGACGAGGCTCGCGGCGAGCGCGAGTCTGACCAGGTGTCCGTGCTCTCTCCCTGTTCCTCACGCGGTCGATTCTACGCCCGGAGTGAGACGAGCACGCGCGCTTGCTCTCTCCCGAGCCGTCTTCGTAGGATCGTCTCCGAGGAAGGACCCATGGCCGGCATGCACCAGGACACGATCGTCGACGCGCCCCCTCGCGCGGTCTGGGACGTGGTCACGGACTACGAGAGCTACCCCCGGTTCTTCCCCGAATTCACCGAGGTGAGCATCATCGACACCGACGGCACGGCGAAGATCGTCGAGTTCACGTGCGACTTCGGGAAGAAGGTCACCTACACCTTGAGGATCGAGCACGACGAGAAGAACCTGACGACGCGCTGGACCTACGTGGGAGGCGACCTCAAGGACTCCCAGGGGGGATGGCAATTCAAGGAGGAAGGCGGGAAGACGAAGGTCGGTTACGACGTCGACGCCAAGGTCGGCTTCTTCGTCCCGAAGATGATCTCGGACCGCCTCGTCGCGAACAACGTCCCGAAGATGTTCGAGCAGCTCAAGGGCGAGGTCCAGAAGAGGAAGAAGGCCTGAGATGTCGAGCGAGAAACGCGAGCGGCTCCCCGCGGAGACCCCTTCCGAGACGCTCGCCGAGGCCACGAAGGGCCAGACGGTCCCGACCGCCTTCGCGACGCCCGCGCCGGGGAGCGCCCCTCCCGCGAAGCCCGAGGAGAAGCGCGAGGAGCGCTCGTCCGCGCGGGTCAAGCTCGCTTGCGTCGATCCGGGGAAGGAGCGCGGGCTCCCTCCTCCCGTGCAGCACCACTTCCAGGGAGGGGAGAAGGTCCGCCTCACGAAGACCCAGGTCTACGGGCAAGACGGCGTCACGATCAAGGAGGGGGAGATCGGCTTCCTCGTGAACCCCTCGAGCCAGGCGGCGTGCTGGGCCGTGCGCTTCCCCAAGGCGGGCTGCGGGAAGCTCAGGATCGTCCCCGAATGGGAGCTCGAGCCCCAGGAGCCGAGCCGGGCAACTCACTGAGAGCTTTCGCTCGACGTCAATTCGATCCTTCTCCGGGCTCGTGGAACGTTGGAGACTCCGGGGAAAGAGCGTGTTTTCTCTGGCGAAGCGCACGAATTGCGGACATGCTGGAAGCATGGTTCGCGGCACGCTTCCTCTCCTGATCGCCGCCTCGGCGGTCCTCATCGCGGGGTGTGAGGCGCAACCGCAGCGAGCGCCGCGCGCCGAGTCGCGCTACGACTACCCGAACGACCGGCCCTCCCAGCTCCCCGTGGAGGCGAAGGACGAGAACCCGGGCAGCCAGGTCTGGCCGCTCGACCTCTGGCTCGTCGAGTTCGAGAAGCGGAACGGCGTCGAGCTCCACTACCGCGACCGCGACACGTTCGACCACGACGTCCTGAGCCCGGGCCCGGGGCCCTTCGACTCGGACGCCCTCGCGATGATGGTCCTGCGCCGCGTCTGCTACCGGAACGGCCTCCTCGTGGTCGAGGAGAGGCCGCACGTCTACACGCTCCGGCGCAAAGTCCCCGTCGACTCTCGCTGAGCTTCTCTTGGAGAAGGAGAAGCCGGAGAAGGAGCGCTACGAGGCGGCCTCCGAGCCCGAGCCTGCGGCTCGCCCGAGGGTGCCGGAGCTCGGCGCTCTCTTCCGGTGCCCTTACTGCCACGAGAACGTGACCGTCGAGGGAGAGGCGTGGGTCGCCTGCAAGAAGTGTCTCGCGCGGCACCACGCGGCTTGCTGGAAGGAGTCGCGCGCTTGCTCCGCCTGCGGCGAGCGCGTCTCGCTCACGGCCGCCTCCGCTCAGCTTCGCTTGGTGGTCGCGCTCTCGCTCGCGCTCCTGGTGGGAGGCGTCACTTCCCTCGCCTGGTACGAGGGGTGGCAGAAGACGGCTCACATCGCGGAGCACGGGCGACTCGTGGAGCCGAACCCCGACCCGCCACGCACGGAACCGGCGAGAGTCGAGCCGCCCAAGGTCGAGCCGCCCAAAGTCGAGCCGCCCAAGGTCGAGCCGCCCAAAGTCGAGCCGCCGAAGGTCGAGGCCATGGACGCTCTCGGCTGGTACAAGCGAGGCTGCGAGGAGCTCTACACGAAGCACGACTACGACGCCTCGATCGCGGACTTCACGAAAGCGCTCGAGCTCGACTCCCGGCTTGCTCCCGCATGGAACGAGCGCGGCCGGGCCCGCCATCTGAACGGACGCGTCGACGATGCGCTGGCCGACTTCGCTCGCGCGATCGAGGCCGACCCCAAGCTCGCGGCCGCCTTCCACAACCGGGGCCTCGCCTGGAACGAGAAGAACGAATGGCAACGTGCGGTCGCTGACTTCACGCGAGCGATCGAGCTCGACCCGAGGAACCTCTGGCCGTACACCTCCCGCGCCGCCTGGCGGCGCGTCAAGGGAGACGCAAGAGGGGCCGAGGAAGACCTCACGAAAGCGATCGAGCTCGGCCCGGCGATGGGCGTGCTCTGGGCCGAGCGCGGCCTCGCTCGCTCGGACGCGGGAGACCAGGAGGGCGCGATCGCGGACTGCGCGAAGGCAATCGAGCTCGACGCGCCTCCGCGGGCCTTCCGCTACCGCGGTCTCGCGAAGAAGAAAAAGGGCGACCTCAAGGGAGCGCTCGCGGACTTCGAGCGCTTTCTCATCATGGCGCCATCGGACTCGTTCGCGCCGGAGGTGCGCGAGCTCGTCCGAGGCCTCAAGCAAAGCTTGAGGTGAGAGCGGCCCTCAGCTCCGCTTGGCCTTCTTCCGCGCTTCCTCGTAGACCTTCTCGGCGACGCTCTGAGGGACCACGCCGTAGTCGTGCGGCTCCATGACGTAGTTCCCGCGGCCCGAGGTCATCGAACGGAGCGTCGTCGAGTACTGGAACATCTCGGAGATCGGGACGATCCCGCGCACGGCCTTGAGATGGCCGGACTGGTCGATCGAGACGATCTCGGCGCGGCGCTTCCCGAGGTCGCCCACGACGTCTCCCGTGTACTCCTCGGGGCAGGTGACCTCGAACTTCATGCGAGGCTCGAGGAGGAGAAGGCGCGACTTCGCCACGCACTCCTTCCACGCCTCGCGACCCGCGAGCTGGAAGGCGAGGTCGGACGAGTCGACCGCGTGGTACTTGCCGAAGTGCAGGATCGCGCGGATGTTCACGAACGGCACCCAGAGGGG
>JACQDU010000560.1 GCA_016200955.1 bacterium | reverse complement strand
TCCCCATGCCGCCGCGGCCGAGCTCCTCCTCGATCCGGTAAGCGCCCGCGATCGTGCGGCCGATCCACTCTCGCGGCGCGCTCGGTGCGGCCGGGCGAGGCCGCGTGGCGGTCGCCTGCGACTCGCCCTCCGTCGGCGTCGGTGCGGGATTCCCCGGGAGCGGCTCCATGTTCCCGGCGCGCACGATGGCGCCCCTGCTCACCGTGCGCCAGCGCTTCGCGCGGCGCGGACGCTCAGCGCGCCCTTCGCATCTTCTCGAGCAAGGAGAGCACGAGCCGGTCGAGGCTCTCGGGACCTCCGGCGCCAGCTCGCTCGGAGCGCGCGGCTTCTCGAGCAGGTGCTCCTTCACGAGAGCGTAGCCCGTTCCCTGGAACGGCGGCGCTCCCGTGAGCATGGAGCAGAGGAGAGCTCCCAGGGAGTAGAGGTCGGCGCTCGCCGTGACGTCCTTCCGCGCGTTGGCCTGCTCCGGAGCCAGGTAAGCGAGCGTGCCCACGATCTCGCCCGTCTTCGTGAGAGCGCTCGAGACCGCGAGCGAGGCCGCCTGCGCGCCCACGGGGCCGAAGTCCGCGAGCTTCGGCCGGCCGCTCTCGTCGAGGAGGACGTCCTCGGGCTTCAGGTCCCTGTGGACGAGCCCCGCGCGGTGGACGGCCGCGAGCCCGCGGGCGATCCCGGCGCCGAGCGAGGCCGCCTCGCGCCTCTCGAGGCGGCCCCTCGCCTGAGCAGCTCGTGGAGCGTCCCGCCGCACACGTGCTCGAAGACGAGGAAGGGCGTCCCGTTCTCCTCTCCCGAGTCGAGGAAGGCGACGACCCTCTCGTGGGAGACGGCTGCGGCGGCGCGGCCTTCTCTCCTGAAGCGGGCCATGAAGCCGTCGTCCGCCGCGAGGTCCTGGGAGACGACCTTGAGGGCGACCTTTCGCCCGCCCGCTTCGTAGACGACTCCCGTGCCCCCGCGCCCGAGCACGGCGGACAGGATGCGATCGCCGCCGAAGCTCGAGCCGGGCGCGAGCACCACCGCTCCTCCCGGGACCCGACGCTGGCCCGGCGGGCCCGGGCGCGGGCGGCGGCGGGCGGTGTAGATTCCCGGCGGGGGAGACGCGTGGCCGACGATCCTTCCGTCCTCCTGAAGATCGCTAGAGTGAACGAGTCGAAGGCGGACTGGGCCGCCGCGCTCGACTGCCTCGAGCGAGCGTTCGCGTGCGGCGCCTCTCCCGCCGAGGTCGCGGCCGTCGCCTCTCGCATCGAGGCGAGGGCCGCGAGCGCTCCTCTCGTCGAGCGAGCGCGAGCCGTCGCCCTGCGCGCCGCCGCGGGCGAGCGCGTCTCGTCGCGAGACCTCGAGGCCGCGCGTGAGGTCCTCGTGACGCCGGACGTCGTCCTCGCGCTCCGCCGCGCGCTCGGCGGGCGAGAGGAGAAGAAGGGCACGGGGCTCGCGCTGCCGGTCGAGGCCGTCCTCTCGCGCCTCCTCGCGTGCGACCTCGACCTGGCGCCCGTGATCGCTCTCGCGCTCGACCTCGTCCTCGACGCCACGGGAGCGCCGCGAGGTCTTCTCCTCGTGCGCGACGAGAAGGGACGCCTCGAGCTCTCGGCGGCGCGAGGGCTCGAGCGCGGCGACCTGCCGGCGGAGTTCTCGACCTCGATCCTCGCCGAGGCCGAGCGCACGGGAGAGCCCGTCTTCGTGGGCGACGCGAAGGAGGACGCGCGCTTCGCCGAGCGCCCGAGCGTGAAGACGCTCGGCCTCCGCTCGGTCGCCTGCGTCCCGATCCTCGAGCCGGGCACGGGAGCGAGCCTGGGCGTCGTCTACCTCGACGACCCTGCCTCGGGAGAGCGCTTCGCTCTCTCGAAGGACGGGGCGAGCGACGGCTCGATCGAGGAGAGGCGCGATCTCCTCCGCTCGCTCGCTCGCGCGGTCGCCGTTCCTCTCAGGAACGCGCGGCGCTTCGACGCGCAGCGCCGGGCCCTCGCGAGCGCCCGGGCGCAGCTCGCGGCGCCGCCGCAGGGCAGCCAGGCGCGGCTCGTCGGGCGCTCGCGCCCGATCAAGGACCTCCTCGAGATCCTCGCCCGCGTCGCTCCCGAGGACGTGCCGGTCCTGATCGAGGGAGAGAGCGGGACGGGGAAGGAGCTCGCGGCGCGCGTCCTACACGACCTCTCGCCCAGGAGAAGCGGGCCGTTCGTCGCGGAGAACCTGGCCTCGCTCCCCCAGACGCTCGTCGAGGCGGAGCTCTTCGGCGTCACGAAGGGCGCGTTCACGGGAGCGGACCGCGACCGCGACGGCGTCTTCGTGCGAGCCCAGGGAGGCACGATCTTCCTGGACGAGATCGGCGAGCTGCCGCCCGAGAGCCAGGCGAAGCTCCTCCGCGTCCTCCAGGAGCGGGAGGTCCGGCCGCTCGGCGCGGAGCGGCCGATCAAAGTCGACGCGCGCGTGATCGCGGCGACGAACAGGGACCTTCCCGCGCTCGCGCGCGAGGGAAAGTTCCGCGAGGACCTCCTCTACCGCCTCCGGGTCGTCGCGATCCGCGTCCCCGCGCTGCGCGAGCGCCTCGAGGACATCCCGATCATCTCCGAGCACATCCTCGAGAGGATCGCGCTCGAGCGAGGCGAGCCCGTGGCGCCGCTCTCGCGCGAAGCGCTGCGCAAGCTCGTCTCGCGTCCGTGGCGCGGGAACGTGCGCGAGCTCGAGAACCTCCTCTGGCGCGTCGCCCTCCGGGGAGAGCACGTGCTCGACGAGTCCGTAGCCGCGGTCCGTGCGAGCGGAGGGCGCCTCGGCGTGGACATGAAGGTGCCCGAGGACCTCCCTCCTCTCGAGGAGGCGCGGCAGGAGTTCGACCGCGCTTACCTCTCCGTCGTCCTCGGGCGCATGGACGGCAACGTCTCCCGGGCCGCGCGGGCGCTCGGCATGACGAGGCCCGCTCTCTCGCGCTTGCTCAAGCGGCTCGGCATCGAGCGGGTGTAACCGGGAAAGCACGGGGGCCGTGCCGTCGAGAGCACGGCTCGCTGCGGAAGTGCCCGTTCGAGCGCGCTCCTCCGCTGGCACCGGAACTGCTCCCTCCCTCCATGCAAGCGGGAACGTTCATCCACCACGGATCCGGAGGGAGACATGCGCGCCAGGAGTCTTCTCGCAGTGAGCGGGAGCGCCGCTCTTGCTTTCGTCCTTTCGGCGAGCACGAGTCGAGCCGACGAGGACACGGTCAAGTCCGGCGACGTCGACGGGAAGCCCGCCGTCGCCAAGAAAGACATCCACGGCTACCTCGTGTGGCACAAGGCCCACGGGTGGCGCGTCGTCGCCGGCAGCACGGGCCGCCACCACATGAAGGGCCGGATCACGATCGAGCGCGGCGAGGGCGTCCACTTCAAGAACGTCAAGCAATGGAAGGACGCCGAGGAGCTGATCTCCGAGATGGAGAACGAGGACTCGTTCCTGAAGTCGGTGAAGTACCGGCCCGACGAGCGGAAGCCGACCGAGCTCAGCTTCGACATCGTGAGCCAGGAGAACCACACCTCGGGCATCGACTTCGAGGTGAGCGGGCCTTGCCACCTCGCCTTCGAGCTGGGCCTGGGCGGGCCGGGCGACAAGGACCCGGTCAAGCTCGACTCGAAGCTCGTGAAGATCGGGGCGCGCGCGATCCACCCGCCGAGCGTCCCCTTCCAGACGCCGGGCATGTTCAACGCGGAGCAGGCCGAGGCGCCTCCTCCTCCTCCGGCCCCCGCGGGCGACAAGGTGACCGGCGTCTCCGGCCGCCCCGCCGACCTCGGGAAGGGCGAGTTCGTGGGCTACGACGTCTGGCACTCGAAGGGGACGCAGAACTGGCACCTCCTCGTGACGACCATGGAGAAGCGCCACCACTTCAAGGGCCGGATCTGGATCGAC
>JACQDU010000559.1 GCA_016200955.1 bacterium | reverse complement strand
GGCGGCGCACGCTGTCGAGCGCGTGCAATTCGTCTTCAAGCTCCTCGACCTGACCGGTCGTCCCCGTGAGCTTTCTCCGGAGGGCGACCCTCGGGCGAATCCCTCGCCAGTCGAGCTCGATGCCCATTTCCTGATGCTTCCCGAAGTTCAGCCCGATCCGGGCGCCGATCATGGACGTGCCGCCGGGCGTGACGCCGAGGCCGTTCGAGAACATCATCCAGCCCGCGTAAGGCGTGAGCTCGATGAAGGCGCGGCGGTCGCGCGTGACGGCGCCGAACTCCCGGTCCTCGTCCGGGTAGAGCGGGCGCTCGAGAACGTCCGCGGACGAGCGCGTCGTCGAAGGCTCGACCGGCTTCTCCGGAGGATTCTCCGGCGGCTTCTCGGGAGGCTTCTCCGGGGCTTCTCGGGCGGTTTCTCCGGAGGCATCTCCGGCGGCTTCTCGGGCGGTTTCTCCGGAGGCATCTCCGGAGGCTTCTCCGGCGGTTTCTCCGGAGGCATCTCCGGAGGCTTCTCGGGCGGTTTCTCCGGCGGTTTCTCCGGCGGTTTCTCCGGAGGCTTCTCGGGAGGCTTCTCCGGCGGCTTCTCGGGAGGCATCTCCGGCGGCTTCTCCGGCGGCTTCTCCGGAGGCTTCTCGGGAGGCTTCGCGGGAGGCTCGTCCGGGGCGTTGCGGATCGCGGTCACGTCGGCGATCGGCACCGTGACGGGGCCGTCGGCCGTGTCGATGACCAGCGAGTCGCCGCGCTCGTGGACCTTCCCGGTGAGCTTCCTGCCGTCCTGCAGCGTGACCTGGAGCGTGCGCGAGGGCTTGGCCGCGGGCTTGTCGGCCGGCTTCTCGTCGCCACCCATGCCCGGGAGGTCTTCCTGGGCAAGGAGTCCCTTGAGGCCGGGGAAGCGGTCCCGCGGTCTGGGCTTGCCTGGCGCGGAAGGATCGTTCTGCGCGAGCGCGGCGAACGCAAAGCCGAGCGCGAGCGCGGAAGCGAGCCCCCCGGTCAGGAGAGCTTTCTGGCGAATCATTCCCGTGATCCCCCTTTTTCGAACACCGACCGTGCGCTCCCCAGCCCACGGTCACCTCGGCTCACGCGACGCAAGCCGACACTCGCTCCCCCGCGATCGCCTAAATCCTCGCACCGCGGGGCCTAGGGCGAGTCGGGGCAACTTAACAATCTCGCCCGCGCCACGCAAGGCGAGTGGACTGCGGTCTTTCGCGACGCTCACCTGCCGAACCTCCGGTCGAGCTCCTCGAAGGTGATCGCGAGCGCAGTCGGCCGCCCGTGAGGACAGCAAGCCGCGCGGGCTTCCTCGCGTCGGGCGAGGAGCGACTCGATCTCCGACCCCGAGAGAGCGTCCCCGAACTTGACGGCCGCCTTGCACGCGAGCGCCGCGGCGATCCCGTGGAGGATCTTCCGCGCAAGCGGCTCGCGCGCCCGCGCAGCGAGAGCTCCCTTGCCCGCCGCGACATGGAGAGCGGTCGCGTCCTCGGAGATCGCCTCGCTCGCGCGGGGCTCGCGGAGGAGCTCGCGGATCAGGTCGGGGAGGTGCCCCGGCGGGACGAGCCGCGGCGCCGCGTGGAGCGCGAGGCTCCTGGGGCCGAAAGGCGCCACGTCGAAGCCCACCGCCTCGAGGAGGGCGCGCCGATCTTCGAGCTCCCTCCGCTCGCTCCGGTCGAGCTCGACGATCACGGGAAAGAGGAGCCTCTGCGCCTCGAGCGGGCCCTCTCCCAGCCGGGCGAGGATCTCATCGTAGAGGAGCCGTTCGTGGAGCGCGTGCGGGTCCACGAGGCGGAAGCCGCGCTCGGTCTCTTCCAGGATGTAACGCTTGTGGATCTGGACGTATCTCCCCGGCACCATCGGAGGCTTCGCCTCCGGGCGCACCATCGGAGGCTTCGCCTCCGGGCCTCTGCCCGGCGCGAGGAGCGGCCCGGAAGTCACGGGAAAGAGCGCTCGCTCGACCGGGAACAGGAGAGGATTCGCGGGAGGAGGCAGCCCGCTCGAGCCGGCCGTGCCTTCACCACCGCATTCTCCTCCGGCGAATCCTGGAATCGCGCGAGGCAGCATGAGCGGCGGCGCCGGCGCGCCCGAGCGGGCGATCGCGTCTCTCAGGGAAGAAACGATGAGAGCGTAGACGTCGCTCGCGCGCCGGAAGCGCACCTCGGCCTTGGTCGGGTGGACGTTCACGTCCACCTCGGACGGAGGCACCTCGAGCCAGAGGAGCACGACCGGAAAACGCCTCGGCGGGAGGAGGTTCGCGTAAGCGGCTCGCACGGCTCCCAGGAAGACGCGGTCGCGGACCGCTCGCCCGTTCAGGAAGAAGAACTGGCGCTTCCCGTCGGAGCGGCCGCGGTCGAGCGGGCTCGCGTAGCCGCGGAGCCGCCCGCCCGCGCCCCGTCTCGGGTCGATCGCCACGAGCGACTCCGCGAGGTCGCGCGAGAGGAGCTCGGCGATCCTCTCCCTGGGCTCGTCCGCGGGAGTCGCGTGGAGGAGGGGCTTGCCGTCCGACTCGAGCGAGATATCGACGTCGAACCGCCCGAGGGCGAGGCGCTCGAGCTCCTGCTCGACCGCTTTCTGCTCGGCCCGGTCTCCTTTCAGGAAGGCTCGCCTGGCCGGGACTCCCGCGAAGAGGTTCCTCACCTCGACGGTCGTCCCGCGAGGGTGAGCGCACCGCCTGAGCTCGCCGAACGAGCCCGATGGGCTCGTCTTCCTGAGCTCCGCTCCCATGGAAGCGCCGGTCGGGCAAGAAGCGATGCGGAAGGACGACACGGCCGCGATGCTCGCGAGCGCTTCTCCCCGGAAGCCGAGCGTCTTGATCGCGAACAGGTCGTCCGCCGTCCCGAGCTTGGAGGTCGCATGGCTCTTGACCGCCAAGGCGAGCTCGTCTTCCACGATGCCCGAGCCATCGTCCTGGACGCGGATCAGCTTCTTCCCGCCATCCTCGAGAGCGACGGTGACGCGGCGAGCGCCCGCGTCGATCGCGTTCTCGACGAGCTCCTTCACGACGCTCGAGGGGCGCTCGACGACCTCGCCCGCGGCGATCTTGTCGACGAGGTCCGGCGGCAGCTCGCGGATCCGCGGGCGGTCCGCCGCCACGACGGCGGGGCCCGCAACGGTGGTCGGGGGGTTCGGCATCTCGACTCCGGGCGAGATCCTACCGGGGGCCCCTGACACTCCCAGGCGAGCGGCAGCGAGCCCGCGCCACGAAGTGACACAGTACGATCGCCGCGTGGCCGAGCGCGGCGTGAGTGCCGGACAAGGAAAAAAGGCGCGCGGGACCCGTGAGGATCCCGCGCGCCGAATGAGTCGATCGACCAACGTGGCCTACGCTGGTCGGCCGTCGCCGTGAGGCGGCGGCGCTTTTGCGGTTCCCTTCGTTCGCCCTCCAGAGACTGAGCGATTCCGCGGTAGCCGAAGCGCAGTTACCCGCGCCGCCGGCCAGCCTCTCGTGGGGTTACCGTCTCCTTCAGAGTTCTTGAGCACGTCGGGTAGCGCTTTCGCGGCTCCTGGCGCTCCCCCCTCGCCGTTTCGACCGGCCTGGGGTCTTTCCCACCGTGCAGACCCTCGGGACGCAAGCGTTCCGAGAGACCCTCTCCTGGAGTTCGACTCCCCTTCAGAGTTCGTCCGCGTCTTCGCCGCCCGCTCTCCTTGTCCGCCCCGTCCGCCGAAGCGACCGGAACGTTCCGTGAGCGCGGGATCCGCCTCTCAGGCTTCTTGCTCCCACGAACGCACTTCGCCGGGTGCCCCTTTTCGCCTCGCAGGACCGAAGCCCCGCGCTGCGGACGAGAGGTTGCCGATCCCCTCGCCGGTGCCGTCCTCAGGGTTCCTTGCCCCTCTCGACGGTCCTTGCTTCCTTGCGGGTTCGCGGTCGACCGCTGCGTGGCGCGACGTGCCCGAGTGTTTTCACGATCGCTTTCCCCGTCTTGCCGACCCTTTGCCGCGGCTCGCCTTCGCAGGCTCGCCGGACGCAGGGGCCGGGACGACGGTTCCTCGCGACCGCTGAGGCGATCGGCCGTGCGCGCCGCGAAGCGCGCCGACTCCGACCGTCTTTCTCGTGCACGCCGGGCTCGCCCGTTGGCGGCCGGCACGCCCGCTTCGAAGCTTTGCTCCCCCCGGAAGGTCCGTTCTCGCGTCGATCGCCACCCCGGCCGGGGTAACGACCAGCGGGTCGGTGCTCTCCTGGGCTTCTTCCCCTCTAGAGCTCTCTCCGGCGACACTCCGGGCTCGGTTCTTCGCCGAGGCGCACGCCGCACGGGTCGATCCCGCGAAGCATCCGTCTCGAGGAGCGCGCGCCCTCGCCAATTTTCGCGAGGACCGATCTCCGATCCCGGGCTCATGCCCCCGGGAACCGTCGGCGTTCGCGGTCGATCGGCCGCGTTCGCCACCGTCAGGCAGCGACCCGAGGCGAGGATGCGGATGCCTCCGCACGCGCTCGCTGGTCGCCAGCCCCGCCCGCTAAGGCGAGGCGTCTTGCCCACGCCCCCTCTCGGCGGCGTCCCGCGCCTCCCATACCCTTCACCTCCCGCTCCCGGCTAAGAGAACGAAAGGCTGGGTCCCGGAGACGCTCTTCGAGTCTCGCTGGTGGGTCCGCCCCTTTCGAGGCGGGCCGGCTCTTGTGGGGTTCTTCCCCTCTTCGAGTCGCTCGCAGGTCAAGGCTTGCAACGGCTGCTTGTTTCCACGCCCTTCGAGCCTCGCGGCCCTACGAGCGTTTCACAGAGGTCGCGACACCCCGTCGCCGGAGCGCCTCACGTCCTCTTCGCGCCGTCCGCTCACCCTCCGAACCAGACTTGCGCCCGGCCCGTCCCTCGTGCGGCTCGTTTCGGTGGCTCGAGTTCGGAACCGCTCCGCGCTCGACCCGGGGAAACTTTTAACCGACCCTCCGGAGGTCGCAAGCGCATTCTCGGCTTAAAACCTCGGCTCGCATGATCTCCACGTAGAGATGCACGAGGCTCGAAGGCTCCGGGTCCGTTTCCACGAAATGAAAAATCGTTTTCCACCGCGCGAAAAGCGTCCCGGAAATCCCGGAACGCGATCGGCCGGTCTCTCGTCCCGGCGCGAGCTCGCCGGGCCATGCAAGAAACGAAGAGAAACAGCTGTTTCCTTGAAGTTTTCTAGAAGCGGCGCGAGCGCTCGCTCAGACCTCTCCCGCGGAGCCTTGTTTCCTGTGGCGCAGCTCGGGATCGCGGCCCGTCGCGAGCTTGCCCGCGGCCGTCCGCTTCGCGCGCTTCTTGGCCTTCTGCAGGAAAGACGAGAAGAACGTCGCGTGCTCGCGGCGCGCGCGCTCGCGGGCGACGCGGGCGAGGAAGGAGCGGTCGCTCTCGTCGAGCGCCGAGCCCTTGTAGGCCAGGTAGAGCGAGAGCCGCTCGCTCGCTCGCAAGACGAAGCGCGCTCCCTTGTCGAGGCAGGCTAGGTCGTAGGCCGCTCGAGCGGGATCGAGGGGCGCCGCGCGCTTCTCCGCGAACGGAAGGTCTATGAGCGAGAAGGCCTGAGCGGGCGGGGCGTCTCTCCGCCAGAGGACGTTCTTCTCGAAGAGAGTCGCGGCGAAGAAGCCGGCCTCGTGGAGGCGCCTCACCACCCGCGCGAGCTCGGGCAGGGCCCGGACGAGTCTCTCCCGCTCCTCTCCCGTCTTTCTCCCGTGATGGAAGTCGATCCTGAGAGACTTGAGGTCCTGGGCGTCTTCCAGGAACTCCGTCGCCACGAGCGAGCGGAAGGCAAGGCCGAGCGTCCGTCTCTCGCCCCACGCCGCGGGCCTCACGGGAGCGGGCACGAGCGGCGCGAGGAGGGCGAGCGCCTCGAACTCCCGCCGCGCGCGCGAGCGTCTCAGGAGAGTGCGCGCCGCGTAGAGGGTCGGATACTCGTAGCGCTTGACCGCGTAAGCCCGCCCGTCGAGAGAGACCTTCGCGACGCGCGAGCGCAGGCCCGGCTCTCCGAGCGGCTCGAGCGCGGCCATCGCCGCGTCGTCCTCGAGGAGAGCTCGCGCGAGGGCCTCGAGCGTCGCGGGAGCGCCGCTCGCGAGGACGATCCGCGTCCTACTCGTCGTCGTCCTCGTCTTCTTCGTCGTCCTCGTCGTCGCCCGAGTCGTCTTCTTCGTCGCCGTCGTCGTCGTCCTCGTCGTCCTCGTCGTCCTCGAGCTCGTCCTCCGAGATCTCGGCGCAGAGCGAGAGGGCCTCGACGTTCTCGTCCTCGTCGTAATGGGCGGCGAAGGAGAGCATGGGGTCCTCGTCGAGCTCGACCTCGAAGATGTCCGAGAGGCCTTCTTCGTCGTCCTCGTCCTCGGGCGTCTCGTCGGGCTGCCCCAGGACCGCATGGAGCGCGGAGCGCGCGAGCTTGGGCTCGGGGTCGACGTAGCTCACGTTGAGCAAGAGCTCGTCGAAGAAGATGAACTGGACCTTCTTCCACCTGGCGATCGAGGCCTCCGGCGGGCCCTCGTACTCGAGGACGACGACCTTCTCCTCCTCGAGCGTGCGCGAAGGCTTCCCGAGCTTCTCCTTCACGTCCTCGATCGTCGTGTCGCCGAGGGCGAAGCCGGCGAGGTGAGAGTCGAAGACCTGGCGGCGGCGGTTCAAGGGGCTCTCCTGCGCGCGTGTCCTTGCGGCGCAGGATCATACCCGACGCGCCGCGAGCGGGCCCTTACTTGCGGTCGACGACTCGTAGGAGGAACTCGCCCGAGCTCCCGCGGCGGTCGGGGTCGTACATGGCGAACGCGAGCGCGGGCATGATGTGATGAGTGCCGGGCTGCGTCGGGCGGAGGCGGAAGGAGAAGCTCCGCTCGACGTTCTCGAGCTCGGTCACGGCGATCGAGACGCGGTCGTCCCGCATCTCGAGGCGCTGGTACCAGCCGTCGGCCTCGTCCTCCTCGGCGCACGTATGGGTGCCGGCGGCGATCGGCGCCTCGATCATGACCCGGTTGTGGCTCGAACGTCGTTCTTCAACGGTCTGCTAGGAGTAGCGGTCGTTCGCCCAGGGCTCCGCCGTGTTCGAGTATCCGCGGACCTCCCAGAAACCCGGGTGGTCCGCCGCGAGGAAGGTGATCTTCTCGATCCACTTCGCGCCCTTCCAGGCGTAGAGCTTGGGCGTGATCATGCGGACCGGCCCGCCGTGCTCGCGGGGGAGCGGGCGTCCCTCCCAGGTGTCCACGAGGAGCACGTCGTCCTCGACAGCGCGCTCGAGCGAGAGGTTGGTCGTGTAGTGCTCGCCCGTGCGAGGGTCGTAGTCGGAGCCGGTCGTCAGGACGAAGCGCGCCTCGGGCCGGACTCCCGCGAGAAGGGCGAGATCGCGGAAGCGGACTCCCTTCCAGTGATTCTCGAACCGGCTCCAGGTCGTGACGCAGTGGAAGTCCGAGGTGTCCTCGACGTGCGGAAGGGCCTGGAACTTCTCCCAGGTGAGGACCTGCGGTCGATCGCAGAGGCCGTCGAGCGCGAGCTTCCACTGGGAATGCGTGATCTCGGGCTGGAGGCCGAGGTCGAGGACGGGCCAGTTCTTGACCTCGTGCTGACCGACCGGGAGGCGCGGCTTGCCGTCCTTGTTCGGCGGGCCCGAGCCGAGAGCGGGCGAGCGAGGGTCCGCTCCGCGGAAGACGCCGCGCCCGAGAGCGGAGAGCTTCTCCGCGATGCTCTCCTTCTTGTCGATCGACTTCCCCGGCTCGTTCGGCACGCGGGCTCCGGGAGGAGATTACACCAAGGCGAGGGCCCGACGCTTCTTCTCGCTCGGGGTCTCGAGCTCGGGGAGAGGCCGGGAGGCGGTAGCCTCAGATGATGCTCGCAATGCGGCCCGCGGAGCGCCTGTCAGAAGGCCTTCGAAGCGGGGGCAGGAGTAATGAGAGACGGCCGCCGGCGTCGCCGGGTAGCGGCCGCAGTTGAAGTAATCCCAGTAGATGCCGCCGTAGATCGTGCAGCCTCCTTCTCCCAGGAAAGGACAGGCGAGACGCTTGCCCTCCGGGAGCCAGCCCGTCGTGCAGCAGTTCTTGCACGTCCCGCAGGAGCCTCGCGGGAAGTGCTCGGAGCGCTCCTTCGTCTGGCAGCTCCTCACGGGAGGCGAGCTCCAGTCGACGTTCAACGCTCCGGTGCCCTCGCCCGTGTGCTTCACGTGAGCCCAGGCGAAGCGGATCCCGGTCCCCAGCAGCTTCGAGAACTCGCGGGGAGAGAGGAGCTTTCCCGTCCAGCGGCAGAACCAGAAGTAGGTCCATGGCGGGACGAAGACGCACAGGAAGAAGTCGAGGGCCATGAGGAGCCGGACCCAGAGCGGCGGCAGCCGCCGGATCGCGCGCGAGGCGTCATGGAGCCAGCCCGAGTCTGCCGAAGAGACCGGAGGCGCCCCGGCGATCGCGATGGCCATGCTCCCTCGAAGACTCGAAGGGCAAGCGAGAGGCCGACGAAATGTTCGAGGAGTGCGAACGTCTTAGAGAAACGATGCAGCCCTCACGCTGCATCGAGTGCCCCTCCCGGGCTGCACCCGCGGTCGGTCTGCTAGAGTCCGTCCTGTGAGGCTCGCGTGAAGCGTCCGGTCGTCGGAATCGAGGCCGATGTCGCCGTCTCTCCCAAGGACGGACGCCGTTTCGCGAAGGTCTACGAGGCCTACTACGAGGCCGTGCACGAAGGCGGGGGCTTCCCCGTCCTCCTCCCGCCTCTCGCGGGGCGCGAGCACCTCGAGCGGGCGCTCGAGCTGGTCTCGGCGGTCGTCTTTCCCGGAGGAGACGACATGCCGTCCCAGGAATACGGCCAGAAGCCGTTCGTCTCCCCCGACTCGACGGCGATCGACGGCGAGCGCTTCCGTTTCGGGAGAGAGCTCGTGCGCGAGGCGACTTCGCGCGCGCTCCCCGTGCTCGGGGTCTGCTACGGCGCTCAGCTCCTGAACGTCGCTCACGGGGGCGACATGGTGCAGGACATCCCTCTCCTTGTCCCGGGCGCGCTCGAGCACAGGAAGATCGAGCACAAGGACGGCTCCCACGACGTCGAGGTCGAGCCCGGCTCCCGGCTCGCGGCTCTCCTGGGGGCGAGGCGCTTGCGCGTGAATTCCGCTCACCACCAGGCGATCGGCCGCGTCGGGAAAGGGCTCCGCGTGGTCGCTCGAAGTCCCGACGGCGTGATCGAAGCGCTCGAAGGCGAGGCCGACGGCGTTTTTCTCCTGGGAGTTCAATGGCACCCGGAGCGCATGGGGGCCGGGAACGCGGGCTGGGGGATCTTCTCGGCTCTCGTCCAAGCCGCGCGCGAGGGCAAGCGAAGAGACTGAGGCTGCGCGACCGACCTCCGCGCGAGCGACCTCGCGACGCTGACGGGGTTCCTCGAAGTGCCGGAGCGTCTCGGCCAGAGCAGGTGGTTTGCGACGCCTCGCGCGGATGACTCTCGCGCCGCGCTTCGCGCTCCGCGAACAGCGCGAAGCTCACTTCCATGAAGGCCCTCCGCTCGAGGCCCTCTCGATCACGCCGGGCGCGAAGAGCACGGTGCTGTAGCCGACGGCGGTCCTTCCTCCCGGGTTGTGGTACGAGTGGCTCTGGTCGCCCCGGAAGACGACGAGGTCCCCTGGCCCGAGCGTCCACCGCTCGCCCGAGACGACGAGGAGGATCTGCCCGGCCTCGCAGGTGAGGTACTCGCGCGTCCCCGGCATGTGAGGGATCCCGGCCATTCGGGCGCGCGGCGGAAGCTCCATGCGCTCGATCGACATGCCCGGGATCGCGTCCGGGAGGAGGCCGCGCAGGACGACCTCGCCCCGGCGCCTCTCGGGGATCGAGCCGGCCTCGTAGAGCTTGCAGGCCGCGCGCGGCGGCGCGATCAGCTCCTCGATCGGCACCTGGAGCGCGGACGCGACCTTGAGGAGCACCGAGAGCGTCGGGTTCGCGGCGCCCGACTCGATGTTCGCCCAGGTGGGCCGCGGGAGGCCCGACGCCCGGGCGACCTGGGCCTGCGTGAGGCCGCGCGCCGTCCTGAGCTGCTTCACGTTGTGCGCCAGGTGCGACGGGACCTTGTCGCTCATGCTCGGGGATTATCCTTTGGCTCGCTTATTGTCATCTTTGTCGATCTTCTAGCAAGCCCCGCTACGTTGTCCGTCGAAGGAGAAGCCCCATGGAGATCGACGGAAGAGGAGCTCTCGTCACGGGAGCGAGCCGCGGCCTCGGGCGAGCGCTCGCGCGCGCGCTGGCACGGAGAGGCGCCCGGCTGGCCCTCGTCGCGAGGGACGAGAAGGCGCTCTGGCTCGTCGTCGATGAGATACGAGGAGAAGGCGGCGAGGCCCACGCGATCCCCGCGGACGTGGGAGACAAGCACGCCGTCTACCCGATCGCGGGAGCGGCAGCCGCTCTCGCTGGCCCGATCGACATCGCGATCCACAACGCGAGCACGCTCGGAGCGGTCCCGCTCCGCCTCCTCCTCGACACGGACTGCGAGGACCTCGAGCGCGTGCTCGCGGTCAACCTCGTGGGCCCCTTCCGGCTCACGAAGGCACTCGCGGGCGGCATGCTCGTCCGCGGGAGCGGGGTCGTCGTCTTCGTGAGCTCCGACGCCGCCGTGAGCGCTTATCCGCGGTGGGGCGCTTACTCGGCGTCGAAGGCGGCGCAGGACCACCTCTCGCGCGTGTTCGCGGCGGAATTCGAGGGGACGCCGGTGCGCTTCCTCTCCGTGGATCCGGGGGAGATGGACACGCGCATGCACCGGGACGCTTGCCCCGACGCGGACCCGAGCGCTCTCGCGGACCCGGCGCTCGTCGCGCGGCGGATCGTCTCTCTCATCGAGACGGCCGAGGCCGCTCCCAGCGGAGCCCGGCTCCTGGCCCAGACGAGCGAGGCCCTCCCGTGAGGCCCGCGACCGCGCCGCGAGGCCTCGCGCTCGACGAGCGTCTCCTCGTGCTCGACCCCGGCCAGGGCGGCTTCGAGGACCGACGCGTCCGCGACTTGCCCACCTTGCTCGAACGAGACGACCTCCTCGTCGTGAACGACGCCGCGACGCTGCCGGCCTCCTTCTTCGCGACGGCTCTCGGGAAGCCGATCGAGGTCCGCCTCGTCGGCGAGCGAGCCTCGGGCTCCTTCTCCGCCGTCCTCCTGGGAGAAGGCGACTGGCACACGCCCACCGAGAAGCGCCCGCCGCCCGAGCCGCTCTCGGTGGGAGACGCGGTCGTCCTGGGAGACGACCTCCGCGCGACGGTCGTCTCGCTCTCGCCGCTCTCGCCGCGCCTGGTCGAGATCGCGTTCGACGCCCCGCGCGACCGGCTCTGGCCGCTCCTCTACAGGAGTGGGAAGCCGATCCAGTACGCGCACGTCCCGGCGCCGCTCGAGCTGTGGTCCGTGCAGACGAGCTACGGCTCCCGCCCGTGCGCGGTGGAGATGCCCTCGGCCGGGAGGCCGCTCGGAGGGAGCCTCCTCCTCGATCTCCTGCGCGGAGGCAAGAGGATCGTGCCGCTCACGCACGCGACGGGGCTCTCGGCGGTGGGAGACCCCGCGATCGACGCGGCGCTCCCGTTGCCCGAGACCTTCGAGATCCCGGAGAGCACCGTCCGCGCGATCCGGGGGACGCGCGCTCGCGGCGGGAGGATCGTGGCCGTGGGGACGAGCGTCGTCCGCGCCCTCGAGGGGAGCGCTCTCGAGCGGGGAGAGCCGAGGGCGGGCCGCGGAGAGACCTCTCTCGTGATCCGGGAAGGCTTCTTGCCGCGCGTCGTCTCGGGCCTCCTCACGGGAATGCACGACCGGACCACGTCGCACTTCCAGTTGCTCCAGGCCTTCGCTCCTCTCCCTTTCATCGAGCGCGCGTGTGCCCACGCGGAGCGCGAGGGCTACCTCGGCCACGAGTTCGGCGACTCGTGCCTGGTCCTCTCCCGTGAAGGACGACGAGAGTGAGCCCTGCCCGCACCCGGCATGGCCTCCCGGGTCCACGTTCGTGTAGGATCTTGCGGGGAAGGTAGGTTTTTATGAGCACGAGCCCGAAGGAAGACGAGGAGAGCTATCACGACAAGAAGCGCGTCCGGGGAGCGATCCTCGCGGAGCAGATCCGGAGCCTGAGGCCGCCCGCCGCGATCGCCGTCCGCCCGCAGGCCAGCGTCCTCGAGGCGATCCAGCTCATGAACCGGAGCCGGCAGGGGTGCGTCTGCGTGACCGAGGGCGAGCGCCTCGTCGGGATCTTCACCGAGCGCGACATCCTCACGAAGGTCCTCGAGCAAGGGCTCGACATCAAGAAGACCAGGGTCTCCGAGCTCATGACGAGGAACCCCGAGATCCTGACGCCCGAAGACAGCATCGCGATCGCCCTGAATCGCATGCACGTCGGCGGGTTCCGGAACATCCCGATCGTCCAGCTCGGGAAGCTCGTCGGCCTCATCTCGCTCCGCGACATCGCGGACTTCCTCGTGGAGATGTTCCCGGAGAGCGTCCTCAACGTCCTGAGCGACTCGTCGCTCGGGATCCCGACGCGGCCCGATGGCGGCTAAGTCTCCGAGGGAGCACCGAATCCTTACCCTGTGGCGGGTAACACCTTGCCAACGGCCCCGGGAGAGGCGATAAAGTAAAGTTAGCCGTCCGTGACTCGGTCCCCGTCGGCGCCGTCCAGGAGCCATTTCCGCGAGGGACCGAGCGAAACATCGAACGGCCGC
>JACQDU010000558.1 GCA_016200955.1 bacterium | reverse complement strand
TCCGCACGCCACGTCGAGGACTCGGCCTCTCCTCGGGAAGAGGTGAGCGTGCGAGACGAGGGCCGGCGCCGGCGCGAGCGCGGCGAGGCGAGGTTCCTCCCCGTAGCGGGCGTCCCAGCGAGAGCGGTCCTCGGCGCTCATGCTCCCAGTGTCTCACGATCCTCTTTCGCCTCTTGACTCCAGGCGCTTCGATCCTCAAAGTATCCGTCGGTCGGCTCGGTCATTCGGGGATGGCCGAGGGGAGCTTGGCTAGAGCATCGCTTCTCCTGCCGAACACCGGACGTCCGGGGAAAGCCGTCCGGCGCCGTAGGCCCCCGCTTCAAGGGTCGCCATGACGACGAAGAAAGAGATCATCAAGCACATCGCCGAGCACACGGCGCTCACCCAGGTCCAGACGAAGGAAGTCGTCCAGCGCTCGTTCGACGCGATCGTGGACGCGATCGTGACCGAAGGCCGCATCGAGCTCCGGAACTTCGGCGTCTTCGAGGTCAAGGTGAGAAGGCCCAGGAAGGCTCGCAACCCGAGGACCGGCCAGCCGGTCGACGTCCCGTCGAAGACGGTCGTCGTCTTCAAGCCGGGTCGCCTCATGGAGGAGCGAGTCGCTCGCCTCGAGAAGGTCCCTCACACGGGACAAACCGCGGCGACCTGATACGCTGGATCGGCCTCCGATACGGGGACGCTGTGAGCCTTTACGCCACCCGAGAGCGCTCGTCCCCGGGCTGAACCCGGCGCGCCTCTGCGCGTCATAGAACGCGAGGAGACGGTGATCGACGGCCGCCACCCGGATCCAGGTCGCTCGCGCGACGCCGGGGGCGGAGCCTCGGGCGCCGGCGTCGTTTCGAGCGCTGCCGATGACGGCGCCCCGGAGGCGCCGGGGGGGGGCGGAGCCCCCACCACGGTCCCGGGGGGGCCCGGGGGGGGCGGAGCCCCCACCACGGTCGAGGACGCGGAGCGCGCCCACTCCCTCGCCCGGTCGTTCCGCGACGGGGACCAGGACGCGTTCGGCGAGCTCGTCGATATCTTCAAGGAGCGCTTCTACCGGATCGCCTTCCGGATCCTCGGGAACACGGACGATGCTCTCGACGTCACGCAGGACTCGTTCGTCAGGATCCATCGAGGGATCGCGGGCTGGGACGAGCGCGCGGCCTTCTTCTCTTGGAGCTACCGGATCGTGACGAACCTCGCGATCGACGCTCTCAGGAAGAAGGGGCGCGACCGCCGTGCGCGCACGCAGGCGGCGCTCGAGCGGCCGGAAGCCCACGAGGACCCCTCGCCCGAGCATCTCGACTTGACGGCCGAGGACCGCTCGCGTCTCGTCGAGCGCGCGCGGGATGCGATCGCGGCCTTGCCTCCCGGCCAGCGCGCGATCGTCGCGCTCCGGCACTACGAGAACCTCTCGCTCAAGGACATAGCCGAGATCCGCGGGTGCGCGGTCGGGACCGTGAAGTCGACGCTCCACCAGGCCTTCAACAGCCTGCGGAAGATGCTGGGAGGAGGAGCCGGCTCTCTCGCGACGGTCGCGAGGCGCGAGCTCGGAGACAAGAAGTGAGCACACGGGAAGACATGAGCGGCGCGTGCGAGTTCGAGGAGGAGCTTCCGCTCCTGCTCTATCGAGGCGAGCTCGATCCCCTCGAGCGAGCGAGGCTGCGCGAGCACGTCGCGCTCTGCGCTCGCTGCGAGGACGCCTTCGCCGAGCTCGAGGCCGCGGCGGAGGCGCTCGATGCCGCGCCTCTCGTCCACCCTTCGCCCGAGCGCTGGGCCGGTCTCAAGGAGAGCGTGCTCCGCTCCCTGGGCGACGCTCCGGCGGTCGCGCCGTGCGTCTCCTTCCAGGAAGACCTGCTCGCGCTGATTCAGCATTCGCCGAAGGCGAATGCTGTGGTGGACGAGGTCGACGCCCCTCGTCGCGAGGCGATCGTGGCCCACTTGCAGGACTGCAAGTCGTGCAAGGAAGCCATGGGAGCTTACTCGGCCGTCGCGACGGCGCTCTCGAGCGAGCCGATCGAGTGGCCCACGGCCGAGCGCTGGGATGCGCTCAAGCCCGCGATCCTGGCGGCCGTCGCGGCTCCCGTTCAGGCGAATGCGGTGGTGGCGGCTCCCGCGGTCGCCAGGAGCGGCTCGAGCGCCGAGCTCTCGCCGGCTCGCGTGGGGCTCGCGAGGCGGCGCGCGCTCCCGACCCTCGCGCGGATCGCCGCGGCCGTCCTGATCCTCGCGGGCGGCAGCTTCCTCGTCGAGACCATGCGCGGCCTCTCCCCCGACGAGATCCGCAACCTCAAGCGCGAGGCCGACACGACGACCGACATCGAGCGGGCGAAGCGCGACTACGAGCTCGTCGAGAGAGCAGGCGCCCGCAAGCCCGCGCTGGCCGCCGAGGTCGAGGATGCCCGCGCGCAGCTCGTCGCCCTCACGCGATGCGAGCGCGCCCTCTCCCAGAAAGACGGCGACGCGCGGAGAGTCGAGCTCCTGAACGTGATCTCGCAGTTCCCCGACTCGCACGCGACCGAGATCGCTCTCACGAAGTACCGCGAGGAGCTCGGGCTCGACG
>JACQDU010000557.1 GCA_016200955.1 bacterium | reverse complement strand
TCCTCGCCCTCTTGATCGTGACCATGCTCGGGCGAGGGACCCGGAACGTCATGATCGCCGTCGGGATCTCGGAGATCCCGCGCTTCGCGCGCCAGATGCGCGCCGAGGTGCTCTCGCTCAAAGAGAGGGAGTTCGTCCTCGCGAGCCGCGCGCTCGGAGCGCGGGCGCACGAGATCCTCCTGTTCGGGATCCTCCCGAACGCGCTCGGGCCGCTCATCGTGATCGCGACGCTCGGCATCGCGACGGCCGTCCTCGAGGCCGCCGGCCTCGGCTTCCTCGGCCTCGGAGCGGAGGCCTCGAGCCCCGAGTGGGGCACGATGCTCGCGGACAACCGCGACTTCCTCACGACGAGCTGGTGGCTCGCCGTGTTCCCCGGCCTCGCGATCGCGTCCACGGTCCTCGCGTTCAACCTCGTGGGAGACGGCGTGCGGGACGCGTACGACCCGCGGACGACGCTCGGCAAGTGAGACGGCGTCTTCCATGAAGAAAGCTTTGGGGAAGGCACCGCCGCCTTGTAAAATGCCGCCGCCCGATCGGGGCAACAGGGGGAAACGAGCTTGCTCATCGATCCCAACGGGACGGGGACGGAGACCAGGACGAGCCCGGCGCCGCGGCTCATGAGCGGCCGGTTCCGCTCGAGGATCGACGGCGCGCTCGAGCGCGCCGCCGAGGCGCTCCTCGCAGGGCAGAGCCCCGAGGGGTGGTGGGTCGGCGAGGACGAGGCGAACTGCACCCTCGACGCGGAGTACATCTTCTTCTTCCACTTCACCGGTCTCATCGAGCGGCCGGAGAACCGGGAGAAGATGCGGCGCCTCGCGAACCGGATCCGCGGGCAGCAGCGAGCGGACGGGACGTGGGCGATCTACTACGGCGGGCCGGGCGAGATCTCGTGCACGACCGAGTCGTACACGGCGCTCAAGCTGGCGGGCGACTCGCCCGACGCGCCGCACATGGCGCGGGCGAGGGAGTTCATCCGCTCGAAGGGCGGGCCGCTCCGGGCGAGGAACCTGACGCGGATCCAGCTCGCGCTCCTCGGGCAGATGGACTGGCGCGCTTGCCCTTCGATCCCGATCCAGCTCATGTTCGCGCCCAAGTTCTCGAGGTTCAACATCTACGAGATCAGCTACTGGGCGCGCGTCTGCACGGTTCCTCTCGCGATGCTCTGCGATATCGGGAAGACGGCGAGGATCCCGGAAGGTCGCGGGATCCCGGAGCTCTTCCCCGAGGGCACGCTCGCCTTCGATCTCGCCGCGCGCGAGAGGGCGGACTTCATCTCCTGGAAGAACTTCTTCATCCAGAGCGACCGGTTCCTGAAGTGGGCGGAGAAGAAGAACCTCCTCCCCTTCCGGAAGAGCGCGCTCCGCCGGGCGGAGAAGTGGATCCGCCGCCACCAGGACCCGAGCGGGGACTGGGGCGGGATCTTCCCCGCGATGGTGAACTCCCTCATGGCGCTCCACGCGCGCGGGATGGGCGTCGACGACGCGGTCTTCAAGAAGGGCCTCGAGGCGCTCGCGCGGTTCGAGGTGCGCGACTCGACCGACTCGCCCGGGCCGTCTTCCTCGCCCGATCAACAACACGACGAGCTCCACATCGCTCCGTGCGTCTCGCCGGTCTGGGACACGGCCTGGACGGTCGTCGCGCTCACCGAAGCGGGCGTGAAGCACGAGGAGCCCGCGATCAAGAAGGCGACCGCGTGGCTCGCGAAGATGCAGATCCGCCGCCGCGGCGACTGGCGGCACAAGTGTCCGGGCCTCAAGCCGGGCGGCTGGGCCTTCCAGTTCTACAACGACCGCTACCCCGACACCGACGACGCCTCGGTCGTGCTCATGGCTCTCCTGAACGACCCGAGGCGAGGCATGGGAGACGGCGGCGCCGACTCCCCGCACGCGGCCTGGAAGAGCGTCTTCGACCGCGGCGTGCGATGGGTGCTCGGCCTCCAGAACGCAGACGGCGGCTGGGGCGCCTTCGAGCGCGACGTGGACGACGACATCTACAACGAGATCCTCTACAACGACGAGAAGAACATGCTCGACCCGAGCACGGCCGACGTGACGGGCCGCGTGCTCGAGTGCCTTGGCTACTGCGGGATCGGCCCCGACGACCCGATCGTCGCGCGAGCGCTCGCCTTCGTGCGGCGCGAGCAGGAGACGGACGAGTCGCGCGGAGTCGCCGGGAGCTGGTGGGGCCGCTGGGGCGTCAATTACGTCTACGGCACGTGGTCCGTGCTGCGCGGCCTCGCGGCGCTCGGGTTCGGGGCCGACGACCCCGCCGTCGCGCGCGCGGCGGCGTGGCTCGAGTCCTTCCAGAACGAGGACGGCGGCTGGGGCGAGACGTGCGCGACCTATCGCATCGGATCGAAGTGCGAGAGGGCCCCCAGCACGGCCTCGCAGACGGCGTGGGGCGTGCTCGGCCTCATCGCCGCCGGCCAGGTCCGGCGCGAGAGCACGCGTCGAGGCGTCGAGTGGCTCCTCGCGCACCAGCGGACGAGCGAGAACGAGCCCCGGTGCCACGCGGTCGGCGTCCAGCTCGAGTCACCCGCGGGCGCTCCCCCTGCGAGCGCTCCCTCGAAGAACGAGGGTCTCTGGTTCGAGCGCGACTTCACGGGGACGGGCTTCCCGAACGCGTTCTACCTGCGCTACCACTACTACCCGGTCTACTTCCCGATCCTCGCGCTCGCGGCATACAGGAACGCGCTCGCGAAGGACCACGTCCCCTCGCCGTAGGGTTGCGTTGCGTGGGGCGACCTTCGTCGCTCCCGCGTTGCGCTGCGTGGGGCGACCTTCGTCGCCCCCGCGTTGCGCTGCGTGGGGCGACCTTCGTCGCCCCCGCGTTGCGCTGCGTGGGGCGACCTTCGTCGCCCCCGCCCCCTACTCTCGCCCGCAGGCGAGGCGCTCGATGAGCTCCGCGAGGACGTGCCCGATCGCGATGTGGCACTCCTGGATGTGGCCCGTCTCGGTGTGAGGGACGAGGACGCGAACGTCCGCGAGGCGCGCGCAGTCGCCTCCCGTTCCCGCCGAGAGGAGGACCGTCCCGAGAGAAAGCGAGCGAGCCTTCTCGAGGGCGAGGACGACGTTCCGGCTCTTCCCCGAGGTCGTGATCGCGACGAGCGCGTCGCCTTTCTGGCCGAGCGCCTCGACCTGGCGCTCGAAGACGTGCTCGAAGCCGAAGTCGTTCGCGCACGCCGTGAGGAGCGAGCTGTCCGTCGTGAGAGCGACCGCCGCGAGCGCGGGCCTCACGAAGACGGGCGTGAGCCGGACGACGAGCTCGGTCGCGATGTGCTGGCAGTCGGCCGCGCTCCCGCCGTTCCCGCAGAAGAGGACCTTCCGGCCGCCCTTGATCGCGTCCGCGAGGAGGCGGCCCGCCGCGACGATCGATGCCATCTCGGTCTCGAGGAGCTTCGTGAGCGTCCGGGCGCTCTCCTGGAGGCGCGAGCGGACGACGCTCTCGGGATCGACCGCGACCCGCGGTGCCATCGTTTCTCTCCCGGGACGAGGATAGCAGCTTCTTTTCGCGTTTCAGCCTCGTCTCCCCTTAAAGGTTCGGGCGAACTCGTCCGATAAGCCCGTGTGCGGCGGCTACGCGCGGGAGCGCGAAGGCGCAGGGGGGACGCATGAACCGCATGACGGAAGTCGAGATCCTGGTGGCGACGCTCGAGGAGCCGGCGCGCGCTCTCGTGAGGGCGGCGCTCGTGGCCCAGCGGCAGGGGCGGCTCGACGCGGCGGCGCGCGTCGCGGCGGACCAGGCGGCGAAGCGACCCGCGCTCCGGTGGGCGGCGCTCCTCCTCGCGCTCGAGGCGGCGGAGCTCAGGCTCGCGGGATCGGTCGCTTACACGACGCCGGCGGTGCGCTACGCGGCGAGCGATGCGTTCCCGCTCTTCGAGGAGCGCTGGGGGCCCTTCGGTTGCACGGTCTATCCCGACGAGCTCCAGATCCGGCTCGAGCTCGTCCCGGCGAGCCGGGAGTCCAACCACACGTTCGTGCTCGTCGTCACTCCCTCGACGGAGGAGGCGCGGCACGCTCGCCCGGTCGTCGAGGCCGTCTCCGTCCTCGTGCGCGAGCTCGAGGCTCACCTGGGAGTCGGCGTGAGGGCGCGGCTCGCGCCGCTCGGGCCGACGGCCTAGAGAACGTCAGGACGCCCGGCGCTGGAAGAGAGAGCTCGAACGCCAAGGCGCCAAGCGCCAAGAAGAGGCCTAGTCCTTCTTCTCGCCCTTGTCGCCTTCGGCGGGTTTGTCCTTGTCGCCCTTCTCGGCGGGCTTGTCTCCGCCCTCGCCTTCCTCCTCCGCCTCCTTGGCCTTCTTCGTGGGGCGATCGGGCTTGGGCTGAGGACGGGGAGCGCGGCGCTTGATCGACTGGGGGCCGAGGACGGCGACCATGTCGTCCTCCCAGGTGTTGTAGGAGTTGCGAGGGGAGGAGTCCGGGTTCCGGCGCACTGTGTCGAGGATCGCGTTGACCGACTTCCGCGACTGCCCGATGAAGGTGGTGTTGTCGTCGACCTCGCGCGGGACGTTGTACCTGAGCGCGACCTCGGCCTGGATCGGGTCGACCTTCTCCTCGGGATCGGGGCGCTTCTCGCCTATGTAAGGCCGGTAGGTCTTCTCCGAGCCGAGGCACCCGGGAAGGAGAGCGAGCGCGAGCACGGTGAGCGCAGCTCCGGCGCCTCTCCGCGAGCCAGAAGGACCCATGTTCTTCCCCTTCCCGGCACGCCGCGCGCGAGCTGCCGGAACCGCCGCATTCTAGGAAATGGAAGGCCTCCGGTCCAGCAAGGGCCTTCGACACGGCTCGGGACAAGCCAATTGCGCGGGCTCGCCGGGACGTCCATAGTCCGAGCATGCGCGTTCCGATCGTGCGCCTCTCGGAGCTCGGGCCGGGGACGACGGCGCCCTTTCGGATCGACGTGGACGGCCAGGAGGAGGGGGCCTTCGTCGTTCGCCTCTCCTCGGGCGAGCTGCGGGCTTACGTGAACCGTTGCCGTCACGCGAGCTTGCCGCTCGACTGGGGAGACGCGCGGTTCCTCGACGAGTCCGGGCTCCTCGCGTGCCGGGCTCACGGGGCGCGCTACGCGCCCGAGGACGGCGCGTGCGTGGACGGGCCGTGTCCCGGGAAGAAGCTGCGTCCGGTCCGGGTCGAGGTCGAGGGTGACCTGGTCGTGGCGAGGGAGGTCGCGCACGCGTCTCTCCCGGGAAGTGGCTGACTTGGGCATCGACTACGTCGTCGACTACGACTGCGAGCCCAAGCGGGCGCTGGGGCTCGACCGGATCCTCGAGCTCCTGAAGGACAGGAGCCGCGCGGCCGCGACGCTCGAGCTCCTCCGACAGCGCGGCGAGGCCGACCGGCCGCTCGAGGAGATCGAGTTCGAGTTCGTCGCGCGGACCCCCGAGGGGGACCTCGCCCCGCGCCGCGTGAAGGTCAAGGAGGTCCTCGACCGCGCCGCCGCGCTCGAGGAGTTCGCTCCGGCGTGCGAGGGGTGCCCGGCGAACAACACGGGCCGCGCCTTCGGCTGCATGGGAGCGGTCGGCTACCCTCTCTCGAACAAGGGCGAGTCGTGGCTCCTCTCCCGCGTGCAGCCCGGGCCGGGAGCCGACCTCCTCCGCGCCTTCGTCGAGAACATCGGGATCACCGGAGGCGACATCTCGAAGATGCGCGCGGCGGGAGAGTCGTTCTTCGAGGCGCGCACGTCTCCCGCGCGGAGCGACCTCGGCTTCCCTCTCGCGACGGATCAGCTCCTCGAGGCGATCTTCTGCAAGGGCCACCTCGCTCCCTCTCACGGGGCGATCATGCTCCTCGCGCTCTCGGCTCTCCGGCTCGAGCGGAGCGTCCCCGAGGCGAGCGACCTCCCTCCCGGAAGCGCCATGCTCGTGGGCAAGGACGAGAACGGCCACGAGACGGCCCAGGTCTACGACATCCCCGCGCCCGACGAGACCGACGACGACACGATCAAGGAGCTCAAGCAGTTCCTGCGAGCTCTCTTCCTGGCTCGCGGGTTCGGCGTGAGGATGCTCGTCGACTACTGAGCTCCGGCCCGGCTCTCAGTTCAGGTTCGCCTGGAAGCGGTCCGTCGGCGTGAGCGTGATGTCGAAGTCTCGCCCCGTGTCGAGCCAGTAGATGATGCTCCCGATCGCGTCGATCAGGTTCTTGTGGTTCTCGGCCTGCGGGATCCACGGGCTGATCGCGACGCGACGCTCCTTCCCGTGGGCGTGGTCCGGCGGCGTCCAGTCGGTGAGCGTGACGACGAAGTCGCGTCCTTCCTCGAACCACGCGATGAGGTCGCGGACGGCGTCGATCGACTTGAACTTGTTCTTGAGGAGGGTCGTGAGCTCCTCGCCCGGCTTGGCGCGCTTGATGAAGTAGACCTTCTTCAGGATGCCCTGGTCTTCCTGATCGTCGCTCACGTGCCCACCCCGTGCGCCCCGGCGCAACTTCCCTATCGACGTAAGTTTCACCAGTCTTCACTCCACCATTTGTGGGGGGCTGCGCCCCCCGCATTCCCCCTGCTCGGCCATGCGGCGATCCGCGACACGTCCGTTCGTGCCGCGGCGCTTCTCGCAGCGGGCCTGCGCTTCGGGCAAGCGTGCAGACAGCCCGTCCTTCAATTGCTCGGCCAGGCGGCGATCCGCGCCGGGCCTGTTCGTCGGAGCTAAGGGCGAGTGCTCTCGGCTGCTAAGGCCCGCTCGAACCGGCCTGGACCGCGAGCCAGAGGCCGAACGCGAGGAGAAGCGCGAGCAGGAGCAAGGCGACGAGCACGGAGACCGCGGTGCGGCGGCGCACGCGGGCGACGACCGCGGGCGAGGGCCGCTTGGCCTCCTGCGGCTTCCAGACCAAGGGCGAGCCCACGACGTGCGGCGGGGGAGCGAACGAGCGCTTGCACCCGAAGCACGTCACGGCCTCGCGGTGCTTCCAGCGGACGGTCACGACGACGCCGCAGCGGCAGGCGATCGTGACCTTCTCGTCCTCATCGAGCGCGGGCCGGCGGTCGAACCCGCCGCCGGTGCGCTTCGAGAGGAACTGGCCGTCCGCGCTCATGCCTTGAGTCTAGACACGCGATGCGGTTTCGGCACCCCCCGGCTCGTTTTCTCAGGGAGAGGTCCGAAGGAGCTCCGCCACGACGCCCGGGATCGCCTCGCGCGAGCTCGGATGCCGCGGGCTCCAGCCGAGGGCCTTCAGGCGAGAGTTGTCGCTCCGCGCCGACCGGACCGCCGCGTCGATCGGGCCGCTCCCGCGGAAGACCTTCGCGAGGAGGACCGGGATCGACCGTGGCCGGGGCACCGCGAGCGCGTCGGCGGTGGCAAAGAAGAAATCGCGCATGGCGATCGGCGCGTCGTCGCAGGCGTGGAAGATGCCCGGGTCCGCCTTCTCCGCGCAGAGGACGAGCGCGAGGGCGACGTCGTCCACGTGCACCGTGTCCCAGAGGTTCTTCCCGTCTCCCGGGAGGAAGCGCTTCCAGGAGCGGAGGTCGCGGACGAGCTCCCCGAACCAGCCTCCCGGGCCGTAGACGTGGCTCGGGCGCACGACCACGAGGGGGAGGCCCGTCTTCTTGAGGCGCCGCTCGGCTTCCTGCTTCGCGCGCCCGTAGGCCGTCGTCACGGGGAGCGGGTCCTCCGGGCGGAGGATCGCTCCCTTGGCGTCTCCCACGACCACGGTGCTCGCGAAGACGAAGGAGCGGAGCCTCGCTCCCTCGCAGGCGTCGGCGACGGCGTCGGTGCCCTCGACGTCGATCTTCCAGAGGCGCTTCTCGTCTCGCTGGGTCGCGATCTCGGCGGCGAGGTGGAGCACGGAGTCCATCCCGCGGATCGCTTGCTGCATCTTTCCCGTCGCGAAGAGGTCGCCGGCGACGATCCGCTCGCGCGGGATCCCGAGCCTCTCGGCCTTGGCGGGGTCGCGCGCGAGCGCCGAGACCTCGTGGCCTCGCTCCCTGAGCAACGTGACGACGCGAGAGCCGATGAAGCCCGTGGCTCCCGTGACGAAGACGCGCACTCTCAGAAAGTGACGAGAGAGACGATGCGCCGCCCCTCGAGCTTCGAGCGGCCCTTGAGGAAGCCGAGCTCGACGGCGAAGGCGCACGCGTGGACCTTCGCCCCGAGCCGCTCGACGAGGCGGCAGGTCGCCGCCGCGGTGCCGCCGGTCGCGAGGAGGTCG
>JACQDU010000578.1 GCA_016200955.1 bacterium | reverse complement strand
TTGCGACGCAACGAGCCCGTCCAACCCGGGTCGACGTGCGCGATCGCGAACGCGGCCGCGACCTGCACGGCAAAGATCCAGCTCCATGGCGCAATGTTGGCCGGGAGCGGCGGCGGGTGGACCATGACGCCGAGGAGGCTCTCGAGCCCATCGGGGCCGATCGAGGCACCGAGCTCCTTCGAGCGCTCCCAGCGCCGCGGGTATGGCGCGCTCGCCAGCTCGGCGATTGTCTTCGCCACGTCGGCGCGCGGCGGCGAGACCTCGGGGATCGGCTTCATGCCCTCGTAGCGCCACAGGAGGTACTCGACGGGTCCATGCGGTCGCCGCGGATCCGGTTCGGAAGGCGGAGGAGAACCGATCTTGATGTCCACCTTCGGGTGTCGTGCGCGGAGCACGCTCTCTATCAGAGAGAGGCTCGGTGGTTCGATCTGCGTGCAGAAGCTGCTCGTCTCGATGGGCTGGCCGGGCTTCTTCCCCGAGAGGATCTGGCGGAGCGAGTTGACCGTGGCGTCTTGCGGATCGGGCAGGAACCCGACGTAAGGAGCCAGGAGAGCCGCGGCGCGAGCGAGCATCTGGCCGGCGCGCACGTTGGCCGGGTTCCGCTTCACGTAGTCGACGAAGGCCTTCTGCGGCCTCGGATCGGTCGTATCGAGCATGATCCGGACGTAGAAGGAGAGTGGAACCGCGGCGTGGTGCTTCGGTTCTCGTCGGAGCACTTCGTCGAGCTCCCGCTGGCTCTCTCCGTATCTCTCGTGCTCGGCGAGCGTGTCGGCCAGGTCGACGCGCGCTTCCACGTCGCTGGGATCGAGCTCCAGAGCCTTCCTGTAGGCGCCGAGCGTGCTCTCGAGGTCCTTTCGCGCGCGGTGGACCATGGCGAGGCAAACGTAGCTGTGCCACGACGGCTCCGTCGCCACGAGCGCCTCCGCGGCGCGAAGCGCATTGTCGAGCCGACCGAGCCGCCTGAGCAGCCCGGCGCGAGCGTTCAGGAGCGCCGCGCATCGTGGGTGCGCCACCGAGACGGCATCCACCAAGGCGAGCAAGCCTTCGTGCCAGGCGGTGAACGGCTCGTGACGCGCGGCCTCGACCGAGAGGACGCTCTTCAGGACGAGCCCGCTGAGCAGCTCGGGGTTCGTCACGCTCTTGACGGCTTCTGCCGGAGCCAGCCACTCCTTGCCCCATGCCATGTAGTCGACCTCGGGCGCACCGGCGCTCGCTTGCACGAGGAGCCCGAGCGCCTCCTCGAGCTTCCCGGCGCGAGCAAGGATCCTCGCTCGGACGGCGGCCGTGCCGAACCACGTCGGCTTACCTTGCTCGAGGGGAGCGAGCGAGAGCGGATCGTCGGCATTCGCCACGATCTTCTCGAGTAGCTCGAGCCACTCCGGCCGGGTCGGATCGCTCGCGAGCGCGCACGCGATGTGATGCGCGGCGTGCTGGAGCTCGTTCTTCGCGAGCGCATCGAGCGCGATCGCGGCCTCTTCTTCCGGCGGCAACGAAGGAGCTGCCGGCTCTTCCGCAGGAGGCGGGCTCTCGACGCAAACCGGCGCCGCCGGGCGCGGCGCTGGTGGACCGCTCGGCGGTCCTTCCTTGCGCGAAGGTCGTTTCGCTCGGCCCTCTGCGCTGTACTGCCGAAGAACGCTCAGCAGAGCGAGCACGAGAAGGGCGAGGAGCGCTGCGATCGCCAGCAGATGCGAGCCCATGCGTCCATGATCACGCGCCCCGCCGTCGTGGTCGAGGGCCTTGTTGCAGTGGGTACGCGTTCAGCCGGCGTGAGGTCGGACCTTTGCGTCCGTCCGATCGACCGGGCGACGGAGCACGGTTTGGACGACACCGCTCGCATCGAAGTCGCGGCCGAGCGCCTGCGCCACGCCGAACGCCTCCTGATCATGACCGGCGCCGGCATGTCCGTGGACTCGGGCGTGCCTGCCTACCGCGCGCCCGGCACGACCGGCTGGCAGAACTACGGCTTCCTCGAGGCGATCGGGCTCAAGGCGGAGGACCTCGCCTGCCCGAAGGCCTTCGAGGACGACCCCGCGACGGCGTGGGGCTTCCTCGAATGGAAGCGGCGCCTCATGGCTGCCAACGAACCGCACGCTGGCTACGCGGCACTCCACGCTCTCGGCCGGATCGCGCGCGAGTCGTTCGTCCAGACGGCAAACGTCGACGGTTATCACCTCCGCGCGGGCTGGCCGGCCGAGCGCCTTCACGAGATCCACGGGTCGTTCTGGCGCCTCCAGTGCTCGGGACCGTGCGCGAGACGCTCCTGGGAGGACATGCGCGTGCCTCTCTCGGAGCTCGACCCGAAGACCATGCGTCTTGCCGAGTGGCCCCGCTGCTCCGAGTGCGGCCGCACGGCTCGTCCTCACGCGATCCTCTTCGCGGACCTCGACTACGTGGGGAACCTGCCTGCGGAGGAGGCGCGGCGACGATTCCACGCGAGCGGTCCCGACGTCGCGATCATCGTCGGCGAGTCGGGCGTGATCCCGACACACACGCACGACGCGGCGACGCTTCGCCGCAGTCACGGGACGTTCGTGATCGACCTGAACCCTGACCCGGAGGCGCGCCCGGCGCGCATGGCCGACGTGCACATCACGCTCGGCGCGAAGGAAGGGCTCTGCCGGCTCCTCGAGTCCGTCGAGAGGTTGACCCGGTGAGCTCACCGAGAACAGATCGTCCAATCCCGACGCGAGCGTGACCGCGCCATGACGACGGCACGGCTCGATGCCGGCATGAACCGCACGATCACGCTCGCCATGGCGCTCTCGGCAATGTGCGCATGCTCGTCAGAGGCGCCGCAGCCTGCTCCGGCTCCCTCGCAAGAGAGTCGGCTGCAAGCGGCAGTCGCGGCCGAATCACCGCGACCCGGGCCGATCCCACCCCCGGCCAAGCCGATGGAGGGGTTTCTCTCGATCACGACCGGCGCGAAGACCGACCTCACGGTCGGCAGCATGCACCCCGAGGCGATCGGCGACTTTGTGAGCTCGAACCAGGCGCTTCACGTCTGGGTGCGTCTGGGCGCCGACGATACGGCGTTCCGTGTCTTCCTCGTCTGCGACGAGATGCCGAGTCAGGGACCGAGGATCGACATCGACCACTTCCGTGTTCGGCTGCGCACGAGGGGCGGCGTCGCCCTCTCGCCGGCGAGTCTCGAGTCCGTGAACGTCGGCGGGTGACTGCACCACTACACATGGGTTCAGATCTTCGCGTTCGACCGGTCGGTGGCGCGAGAAGAACTCAGCTCGATCGACGTGTCGGGAGACGAGGGCCCCGTTGTCCTTCGGGTTCCGGATCGCTGACGGAACGACCCCGAGCTCCACACAGGTGAGCGCCGTCTCGGAACCGAGACTTCAGAACCGCTCGAGCAGTCACGTCGTCCCGAGAAGCGAGACGAAGATCGCGTAGATCGCGACCGGCACGGACAGCGCAGAGCCCCGTGAGCGCCAGGTACGCTCGTCTCAACCTCGGGCGCTGTTTCTCCGCGACGAACATCGCGATCGACAGCGCGGCGAGCGCGACCGCGGCCGCGACGCCCGGCCACGAGCGCGCGAATTGCGAAACCGCGAGAAGCGCTTCCGTGATCGGAGTGAGCCGGATCCCCGTCTCCATGAACGTCTTCTCGAAGCTCGGAACGATCCCGATCAGACCGACGAGCACGGCCGCGAGCCCGATGAGCCAGGCGAGAAGGTGGGATAGGCTCGCGCCCGGCGCGTCTTCGTCAGCTGTCATGGCGTCACCCCGCGACACGTTGGACGCGGCTCGTGTCGTTGCGTCACGCGCTCAGAGCCGCGGATCGACCGGCTCGCTCTCGAGGGCGAGGACGCCGAAGACGCACTCGTGCACACGCCGGAGCGGCTCGCGCCGCGCGAAGCGAGCGAGCCCCTCGAGCCCGAGCGCGAGCTCGCGGAGCGCGAGGCTTCGCTTGTGGGCGAGGCCGCGCTTGCGGAGCTCGGTGAGCTGCTCGGGCTCGGTGTAGTCGGGGCCGTAGATGATCCTGAGGTACTCGCGCCCGCGGCACTTCACGGCCGGCTGGACGATCTTCGAGCCCGAACGGGCGACGAACGGGCGCGGCTTCACGACCATGCCCTCGCCGCCCTTCCCGGTGAGCTCGCCCCACCAGTCGATCGCGCCCTTCACGGACGCGTCGGCGAGCACGTTGACGAGCCGCCACGCCGTCTTCGTGAAGACTGCGTCGGCGTCCGCGAGCGTCGCGAGCGTCTCCATGTGCCAGACGTGATCGCGGTCGAAGTAAGTGCGGCCCTCCGTCGCGAGGAGGTGGAAGGGAGCGATCTTCACGTCGTAGAAGCACATGGGCTCGCGCGGCGTCCTGATCGTCTGCCGCGACGAGCAGGTCGGCCTCGAGCGTTTCGGCCGCCGCGCGCTCGGCGAGTGCTACTCGCGCACCGGGCGCCCTTTCTTCCAGGAAGAAAGGAAGCGCGAGCTCCTCGAACGCCTCGCGGCAGCCCTCTCGCGCGCCGGGATCTTCGAGAA
>JACQDU010000577.1 GCA_016200955.1 bacterium | reverse complement strand
GTTCCACGTGGAACATTTCCCCTTAATCTCTCATGTGTGAGGACTTGTGATCGCAGCGACGCTCGATGGCCGCGGAGGGCTCCGGGTCGCGGAGCACGCCCGCCCGGTGCCGGCTTCCGGCGAAGCGCTGATCCGGGTGCTCGCCGCCGGGATCTGCTCGACCGACCTCGAGCTCCGCAAAGGTTACATGGGCTTCGCCGGCATCCCCGGGCACGAGTTCGTGGGCGTCGTCGTCGACGCGACGGTCCCGACCGACCTCCTCGGCGCCCGCGTGGTCGGCGAGATCAACGCCGGCTGCGCCGCCTGCTCCTATTGCCGCGAGGGGCTCGAGCGCCACTGCCCGAAGCGCTCGGTGCTCGGGATCCTCAACCGCTCGGGCGCGCTCGCGGAGTATGTAACGCTGCCTGTCCGAAACCTCCACCGCGTGCCCGCCGACGTCACGACCGATCGCGCGCTCTTCACCGAGCCCGTCGCCGCGGCGTTTGAAGTTCTCGAACAGGTCCGCGTACAAGGAGGAAGGGTCCTCGTCCTCGGGGACGGGAAGCTCGGGCAGCTCGTCGCGCGGGTTCTCGACCTCGCCGGCGCGGAGGTGACGGTCATCGGCAGACACGCTCGGAAGCTCGCGCCGCTCCGCGCCGACGGGTTCGCGACGCTCGTCGCCGGGCGCGACGCGCCGCCCCCCGCCCACTCGTTCCGGCTCGTGATCGAGGCGACCGGGTCGCCCGACGGCCTCGAGCAGGCGCTCCGCTTCGTACAACCGCGCGGGACGATCGTCCTCAAGAGCACCTGCGCCGGCGCGCGGCCCATGAACCTCGCCCCCGTCGTGGTCGACGAGGTGACGGTCGTGGGCTCGCGCTGCGGGCCCTTCGCCCCGGCCCTCGAGGCCCTCGCGCGGGGCCGGCTCCGGCCCGAGGACACGATCGACGCGCGCTTCCCCCTCGCCGAGGTCGAGCGCGCCTTCGAGGTGGCCGAGAGCCCCGGCATCCGCAAGGTCCTCCTGGAGGTGAGCGCATGATGACGGGCCGACGACTCCTGCTCGCGGCGCTCCTCGCCTGCGCCCCCGCGGCGCACGCCGACGATTCCGGCGTCGAGGCGCTTCGCTACGCCCGGTCGCGCTACGAGGCGGGCTCGTACGCCGAGGCGGCCGAGGCGGCGCGCGCGGTCCTCGAGGATGAGCCCAGGAACCTCGGCGCCCTCGACGTCCTCGCCCGCGCGCTCGGGGCCGTCGGCGAGGAGGAGACCGCCGAGAAGGAGCTTCGCCGCGTCCTCGCCCAGACCCCGAGCGCGACCGCGGCCGCACTGGTCCTGGCCGAGAGCCTCACCGAGCGGGGCGCGCTCGACAAGACGATCCCGCTCTTCGAGCAGGCGAAGGCCGAGCCGGCGCTCGCCATCCGGGCCGGCGCGGGGCTCGCGAGGGTGCTCCTCGAGGCCGACCGGCGCGACGACGCCGCGCGCGAGCTCAAGACCGTGTTCGCCGCCTACCAGCAGGCCGCCGATGAGTCGCTCGGCGCCGACGACCTCCGCTCGCTCGCCCACGCCGCGCTCCTCGCCGAGCGGATCCCGGCCCTCGCGCAGGAGCACGTTCGCTCGTTCGCGATCGATGCCCGCGACTTCTTCCAGCGCTCGTTCCGGCGCGACAAGGAGCAGACCGACCTCCTCGTCGAGTGGGCCCAGATCTACGAGGAAAAGTGGGACCTCGTCGAAGCGCGCCGGCTCGCCCGCGAGGCGCTGAAGCGCAATCCGCGACACGCCCGGGCGCACGCGCTCCTCGCCGAGACGCTCCTCCTCGACCCGTTCGGTGGCACGGCGAAATACGACCAGGCGCGCGACGCGATCGCGGCGGCACTGGCCGTGAACCCCCGCTTCGCCGAGGCCCAGGTCCTGAGCGCCGAGCTGCTCGTCACGGACGCACTCTACGATGACGCCATCTCGGCCCTCAAGCTCGCGCTCGAGTCGCGACCCCTCGACGTGCGGGCGCTCGCAGAGTGGGCCGGGATCCTCCGCGTC
>JACQDU010000048.1 GCA_016200955.1 bacterium | reverse complement strand
CGAGACGGCCGCGCCCGAGCGCACCGAGACGAGGAGCGGGTCGTCGCCTCGCCCGAAGGTGCGCCCGATCGTCTTCTCGAGGCGCGCGAGCGCCGCCTCGAGCTCGGGCTCGAGGTCCCGGGGCAGGCGGCGCCCGGCCTTCGCCCACTCGTCGCAGGTCTCGGTCGTGATCGTGAACCCGGGCGGCACCGGGATCCCGAGCCTCGTCATCTCCGCGAGGCCCGCTCCCTTGCCCCCGAGGAGCGGCTTCATCTCGGCCGAGCCCTCGGCCTCGCCACCGCCGAACGAGTAGATCCTGCGGCGGGTCTGGACCTGCATGCTCACCCCCCCTCGGGAGCATTCTCGCATACAGGAAGGACGCCTCCGGGGGCGAGCTCCGGGTCCTGAAAGGGGCCTCGCGCGCTGCGCTTCCGGAGAGCGGCAGACGCCCAAGCGGCTCGCGCCAACAACGTTGCCCGGCGATGGATTGTCTGACAGCAGTAGCCGTTTGTTGCGATGGGCTTGCTGAAGAGAACGTAACCACGGAGCACGAAGACACGAAGTTGCTTTTCTTCGTGCCTTCGCGTCTTCGTGGTTCATAGGAGGCTACATGCGCTTCGTGCTCGCCTTGGCCATCGCGATCGTGCTCGGACGAGAAGGGCGGGCCCACGAAGGGCCTCGACCTCTCGACGGACCCTCCGGCCCCGCGCAAGACGGGCAAGTAGGGCTCGAGCGACTCCGGGAGCTCAGAGGAACGCGGCCCCGCGCCGCGTGGCATAGACGGCGAGCCCGCCCAGGAGTGCGAAGCCGAGGCCCATGGCGCCCGCCGCCGTGAAGCTGACGGAGAACACGATCCACGCCGGAGCGAAGACGCCCGTGAAGAAGAAGGCGCCGTAAGCGAGGGCCCAGAAAGTCGCCTCGCGGCGCTGCCGCTCCCTCGACTCCACGCGAGACTCGGCGAGGCTCCGCTCCCTCTCGTCGACTTCCTTCTCGTCCGCGGCGCGGCGCTCCGTGACCAGGGCGGCGTCGCGGCAGGCCTTGCAGAGGAGCTCGCCCCGGACGTAAGCGCCCTTGAGCTCGCTCGCGCGGATCTTGGCCTCGCAGCGGATGCACTTGTAGACCTTGGGCTGCGGAGTCTCCTTGAGCTTCTCCTCGCGGTACTTCGCGCGAGCGACGTCGGAGTCGATCCCGAGCTCGGCCAGGATCCCGTCGCGCGAGCGCTCCGAGATCCCCGAGAAGCGCGGGATCCGGATCCGCCCGCCGCACTCCTTGCAGCGGATCCTGGTCCCGGCCTTGGCCGCGCTCGCGCGGTATCGCTTCCCGCACTCGCAGGAGACCTCGATCTTCTTCTCCGGGAGACGGGCGCTCTCGTTCCTCATGGTGGCCTGGCTCCTCTTCTAGTAGTTGAAGAGCTTCTGGATCATGAGCTCCGTGTAGTACCCCGGAGGCAGCAGCTGCGAGTAGCCGTCGCCCGTCCCACCGCCGAGCGTCGTCGTCGAGCCGGTGTACTTCGAGACGAGGACGAGGCTCGAGTCCGCGTTCGCGGCCATGTGCGGGTAAGGCGTCGTCCCCGAGTTCGAGCTCGACGTGAAGCCGCGGCCCCAGCCGACCTTGCCGTCGGACTCGTAGCGGACGACGTAGCAGTTCGTCGAGATCGCCGTGCCGGTCGCGAACGTCGTCGTGCCGAACTGGTAGCCGGACACCACGACGGCCCCGTCGTTCATGCACGCCACGCCGTAACCGACCGTCGTGCCCGTGGACGTGCCGGACTTCGCCCACACGACCTTCCCGTCGGCGTCGTACTTGACCGTGTAAGGCTGGAGGATCGTGGAGCCCGCGAGCGTCGTCGCGTTCGTCTCGCCGCTCCCGAACGTCATGGTCCCGTAGAAGGTCCCGTGGACCGCGCAGCCGCCGTCGGGCGCCGCGCTCACGCCCGCGTAAACGTCCACGTAAGACGAGCCCGACTTCGCGCCGTAGGTCGTCGTCTTCACCCACTTGACCGACCCGTCGCCGGCGAGCTTGAGGAGGTAGCCGTTCGAGACGCCCGACGGCATGGTCGAGTCGGAGAAGTCCGTGGTCGTCCCGGTCGGGTCCGTGATCGTCGCCGTCGTGCCCGCGCCGAGCGACGAGTAGTACTCGCCCGTCGTCACCATCCCGCCGTCCGGGAGCGTCGCGAGGCTGTTGGCGCCGCCCGTGTCGCAGTAACCCTTGCTGCTCGCGATCTGGGTGACCCAGTCCGTCGTGAAGTCGGGCTTGAGGCGCGTCACGAAGACCACGTCGTAGCCCGCGGGCGTCGCCGAGATCCCGTCGAACGTCGCCGTCGCCGTCGTGGACCCCGTGATCGCGCAGGATCCGTCGCCGAAGGCGCAGAGCCCCAGGCCCGGGTAAGTCACGTAACCGAGGTTCCGCAGGCTGGCGACCGCGAAGAACCTCGCCTGCGTCGCGGTGCCCTTCGCGTCGTAGCGCACGACGTAGATCCCCGTCGTGCCCGTCGTGCTCACGGTCGGGGCCCAGTTGATCGTCGTGGGCACGCTCCCGGTCTGGAAGCCCGTCGTGATGCATCCGCCGTCTTGGAGCGTCGCGACCGCGCCCGCTCGCAGGTTGACCGACGCGGTCGTCACGACCGCCGGGGAGGCGGCCCAGGCGACCGACCCGTCGGAGCCGTACTTCACGACGAACTGCGTGAAGTTGCTCTGGTAAGGAGAGGGCCGTCCCGCGAGGTAACCCGTGGACGCCGGCACGGGAGAGAGCGCCGCGCTCGGGTCGAACCGGGGCCCGCCGACGGTGAACGAGCCGGTCGCGATGCTGCTCCCGTCCTTGCACTGGGAGACGCAGGTCACGTCGGGCAGGTAGCCGTAGGTGTTCGGGTAAACCCCGACGGACGTGTGCATCGAGCCCGCCGCGAACGAGAAGCCCGTCGGCTTCAGCTTGAGCATCTGGTAGTTCACGGGAGCGAGCTTCGCCGCGAAGCCGTCCTTTGCTCCGCTCGCCGAGAGCGTGCATCCCGGGCCGATCGTCGCCGTGGACCCGAACGAGCCCGCAACGACCGCGCTCCCGTCACCGAGCGCCGCGACGCCGTTCACCGACTCCTCCGCGGTCCCGGAGATCTGCTGGAACCAGAGCGGCGCTCCCAGGGAGTCGAGCCGGACGACGAAGCCGTCCTTCCCGCCCTTGGAGGTGGCCGCGCTCGCGCCGAAGGAGGCCGTCCCCTGGAAGCAGCCGGAGACCGCGATGGTGTGGTCGGCGAAGGCCGCGACCGCCGCTCCGGCGTCGTCGCCCGTCCCGCCGGCCGACATGGCCCAGACGAGCGCTCCCTTGCCGTCGTACCGGGCGACGAACGCGTCCGTGCCGCCCGCCGACGCGAGGGTCGTCGCGCCGAAGGTCGCCGTTCCCTCGAACCGCCCCGCGACCACGGTGCTGCCGTCGCGGAGGACCGTCGCCGCTAGGCCCGCGGCTCCCTTCGAGGTCGAGGCCGAGCCCTGGGAGACCCACGAGGCCGAGCCGTCCGTGTTGAACGACGCGGCGAAGGCGTCGGCCGCGGTCCCGCTCGACCCCGAGGTGATCGGGGGGAGCGAGCCGAACGTGGCGGTCCCGGTGAACGAGCCCGCGACGATCGTCCGGCCGTCCGGCGAGGCGGCGACTCCGAACGCGAACGCGTCGCCGGTCCCGGAGACGCGCTGCGCCCAGATCGGCTTGCCAAGGGGCGAGTAACGCGCGACGAAGACCGCCTCGGTCGTGGAGGTGAGCGTCAAGCCGGTCGCGAACGTCGCCGTGCCGGAGAAGTGCCCGGCGACGGAGACCGTCCCGTCGGGGAAGCCCGCGATCGCGGTCGCCACGTCGTCCGCGGTCCCGCCCGCGCTCGCCACCCACGCGAGCGTGCCGTCGGCCTTGTAGCAGGCGAGGAACGCGTCCTTGCCGCCGGCGGACGTGAGGCTCGAGGAAGCGCCCGTCCCGAACGTCGGCCCGCCGGTCGAGGTGAGCTGCGTAGCGCCGAGGAGCGCCGAGCCGGAGAAGGAGCCGGCCACGACGTAGCTGCCGTCCTCGAAGGCCGCGACGGCGTTCGCCGCGCCGTCGCTCGCGCCGGCGCTCGCCGCCTGAGTGACCTCGACCGACTCCGAAGGAGAGCCGGCGTTCGTCGCCGTCAGGCGATACCAGGCGCGCGGGTCGATCCCGGCGGGCGGCGTCGCGAACGGCGCGGCCGGCGTGTCGCTCCCGGAGGTCGCGTTCAGCTCGATCTTCGGGGAAGCGAGGCCGCTCCCCGCGAGCGCGAGCGTCGCGGGGATGCTGTTGAGCGTCCACGAGAGCTTGTCCGTCCCCTTGATCATGACCTTCGCCTTCGCGGCCTTGAACGAGGTCACGCGGAGGGCCGGTCCGACGTTCACGGTCTGGCTCCCCATGAAGGAGGGGTTGCCCAACTCGGAGACCGTGATCGTCTGCGTGCCCGTCGACTGGAGCCTGACCGCGAGCGGGAACTTGCGGACGCCGGCGTCGGCCTGCGCGAACGTGAAGGTCCCGGGCAGGACGGCGTTCGTCGAGGAGTCGGTCGCGGCGATGCTCACCGTGCCGGTGTAGAACGGGTCGGTGTAGCCGTTCGCGTCCGCCGCGGTCACCACGAGGTCCGACGGCGCTCCCTGGGAGTACGAGCTCGGGAGGCCGCTCACCACGAGGTGCGTCGCCTGGCCCGCGCCGGAGGCGATCGGCCCCTGCGTCCCCGAGAGAGACGGCCCGGCGACGTCCGTCGCCGTGATCGAGAAGAGCCCGAAGCTGTTGAGAGCGACCGTGAATCCGTGGCTCCCCATGTCACCGGGCCCGAACGTGTAGTCCGCGGGGAGCGTCGCCATGGGATCGTCCGAGGAGATGTGCACCGTGCCGCGGTAGGACGTGAACACCGCGCCGCTCGCGTCTCTCACGGTCACGACGAGCGTGGCGGACTGGCCGACGACCACGCGGCTCGGGAAACCGCCCACGAACATGCTCAGGCCGTAGACCGGGGTGGGCCCGCCCGCCTGGGCTCCCGTGGCCGTGAACGTCGCCTTGGCCGAGCCCGACGTGACGACCACCGTGTTCGCGCCGGGAGCCGGGCCGAGCGTGAGGAGCGTGCTCGCCTGGCCGCGGCTGTCCGTCACCGCGATCGTGTCCGTGAGCGCGCCGCCGCCCGAGGCGACCTGGAAGCTCACGTGGACTCCCATGACTGCGTGCGAGAACTGGTCCCGCGCGACGACGACGAGGGGCTGCGCGAGGGGCTTCCCGACCGCGCCCGTCTGCCCGTCGCCCTGGGTCGGGACGAGACTGAGCTGGACCGGCGCGGATCCGCCGCTCCCTCCTCCTCCGCCCGAGTTCAGGCCGCAACCGGCCATGGAGGCCAGGCCGACGACGAGCGCGGCTCCGAGGACGGTTCGCGACGCGTGGCGCGACAGGACGAGCGCGAGATCCATGTTCCCCTCCTCACACGAGCCCGGCGGTCGGAGAGACCCCTCCTTGAGGTGCTCCCGGGCGCCACGGCGGCAGGGAAAGGTTGCCGCGTGGCGCCCGGGAGCTCGGGTGGGTGTCTTCGATGCCGGATGCCGGCCGGGCTCGTGCTCGAGGTCTCTGTCGCCCCGCTTGCGACACCTCGATGGCCGAGCCCGTCGGCCGACGAGGAGCAGCGGTCGTGCCAGACCCGAGAGGCCCTGGATCCTGGGCGTGCGCGGGCATGTCAAGCCCCGGAGTCTCCGCAAGGAGACGCTCCGTGATCGCCGGGCGACATCCGCGAGACGAGCGCCCGCCTTCTTGCGCGAGCCTCCCGGCGGGGCGAGACTCGACGGGCCGGGGAGCATGGAGACTCAGCGCCTCTTACCCACCGTCCTGGATGGTTTCCAGCTCGAGGCCGAGCTCGGACGCGGCGGCTCCAGCATCGTGTACCGCGCGCGCGAGCTCGCGACCGGCCGCGAGGTCGCGCTCAAGCTGTTCACGGGAGACACCGACAGCGCCCTCGAACGCTTCCGGCGCGAGCCCGACGCCCTCGTCCGCGCCGGAGGGCACCCGAACGTCGTCACCTTCCTGGGAGCGCGGGACGATGGCCCCGCGCCCTACTTCGTCATGGAGCTCGTGCACGGGGAGAGCCTCGAACGCCGGATCCTCGAGAGCGCCCCCTTCCCGTGGCCGGACGCGTGCGCGATCGCCATGAAGGTCGCGCGCGCCCTCGCTCACCTGCACTCCTGGGAGATCGTTCACCGCGACGTGAAGCCCGCGAACATCCTGATGGACGAGAGGAGCGGCGAGCCGCGCCTCCTCGACTTCGGGATCGCGCGCGACGTGGCACGCGTGACGCGCATGTCGCACACGGGCGAGCTCGTGGGCACGCCGATCTTCATGGCCCCGGAGCAGCTCCGGGGAGCCCGCGACGAGATCGGGCCCGCGACCGACATCTACGGCCTCGGCGCCGTCCTCTACGAGATGCTGACGGGCGTCCCTCCCGTCCACGCGAGCACCTTCCGCGAGCTCGTCGACGCCGTGCTCAAGGGCCCTCCGCCGCCCGAGCTCGTCGTGCCGGGGATCCCCGAGGCGGTCTCGGCGATCTGCGTGCGCGCCCTGGCGAGGGACCCGGCCGACCGCTACCGGACGGCCGCGGCCTTCGAGGCCGCGCTCGGGGTGGCCCTGACCGCGCCGCGGGAGCCGATCCCGTCTCACCGCCCGCGCATCGACCTCGCTCCCTACGAGGTGCAAGACGAGCTCGGCCGCGGCGGCATGGGGATCGTCTACCGCGCGCGCGGCCCCGACGGCCGCGACGTCGCGATCAAGGTCATGCGATCCGGCGGGCGCGACCTCCTCGCGCGCTTCGACCGGGAGAGGCGCGTGATCGCCGCCCTCGGCGAGGCGGACGGCTTCGTGCCCTTGCTCGACTCGGGCACGGCGCCGCGCGGACCTTACCTCGTCATGCCGTACGTCGAGGGAGGCTCGCTCGCGGACCGTCTCAAGCGAGGACCGCTTCCACTAGAAGAGACGATCGCTCTCGCTCGCGCGCTCGCGGGAGCGCTCGCGGCGGCGCACGCGCGGGGGATCGTCCACAGGGACCTGAAGCCCGACAACGTCCTCTTCACGAAAGGCGGCCGTCCCCTCGTGGCCGACCTCGGGCTCGCGAAGCACTTCCTGAGAGACGCGGCGGGCGCGAGCGGGAGCATGACTCTCTCGAAGACCGGGTCCTTCTTCGGGACGGTCGGCTACACGGCGCCCGAGCAGCTCAAGGACGCGAAGGCCGCCGGACCTCCCGCCGATGTCTTCTCGCTCGGAGCGATCCTCTACGAGTGCTTGACCGGCCGCACCCCGGTCCAGGGAGATCCGGGAGAGATCATCGAGAAGGTCCTCGCGGGAACGATCGAGCCCGTGCGTCGCCTGCGGCCCGACACGCCGGCGCCTCTCGCGGCCCTCGTCGAGCGCGCCCTCGAGGTCGAGCTCGGGAAGCGCTTCGCCGACGGGGCGGCGATCGAGGCGGCCGTCGCGGCGCTCGCGCCGCGCCCCGATCCCGCGAGCGCGGTCCGGCACGAGCCGCCCCTGCGAGGAAGGGCCCTGGCGCTCTCCTTCGTCCTCCTCGCGTTCGCGGCGATCGCCGGCGCCGCGCTCGCGTTCGAGCTGGGCGGAGGCTCCTCGCCCTCTCCCACGGCGCCCCGGACGACTCAGCCGGAGACGGCGTCCCATCTCCCGCCGCCGAAGCCCTCGCCGCCCACTCCTCTAGAGGCCGTCCGCGCTCTCCTGAAGACGCCCCTCACGAAGCTCACGGCGATCTACGGGAGCCACGACTCGAAGGTCGGGGCCATGGTCATGGGCCTCGCGGTGTCGCGCGACGGGAAGCAGTTCCTCTCGGCCGGCCTCGAGGACTCGGCGACGCTCTGGGAGACGGCGAGCGGGGCCGCCGTCCGCTCGTTCCCGGTGGGGTCGCAGGTCTACGGGGTCGCGCTCTCTCCCGACGGGAAGCGGGCGTTCCTCGCGAGCGAGGACCGGAACCTCAGGGTCTTCGACACCGGGACCGGGCGGCTCGTCCGCACCTTCCGGTGCCGCGAGCTCGCGAGGTGGCTGGCGCCGTCGCCCGACGGACGGCGCGTCCTCGCCCGGATGGACCAGACCACGCGGGTCATCGACGTCGAGGAGGGACGCGAGGTCCTCGCGCTCCCCGGGATCGCGGCGCCGTCGCCGGACTGGCGGCTCGCGCTCTCGGGAGCGCCGGATGGCACCCTCTCGCTCCTGAGCCTCGAGAAGGGCGACCGGATCCGGTCCCTCCACGCGCACGACCGGGCGATCGGCCACGTCCTCTTCTCTCCCGACGGCGCTCGCGCGGCATCGGCCGAGGAGCACGGGGAGATCAAGCTCTGGGAGACGGCGAGCCTCCTGGGAGGAGACGACTCGCCGCGAGCGACGCTGCACCACGCCGACATCTGGGCCGCGGCCTTCTCCGACGACGGCTCCCGTTTTCTCACGGGGAGCAAGGACCAGACGCTCAAGCTCTGGGACGCCGCGACCGGCCGCGAGCTCAGGGTCCTCGCGGGCCACCGGAGCTGGGTGAGCGCCGCGGCCTTCCTCCCGTCGGGGAAGCAAGCCATCTCGGGGAGCAACGACGGGACGATCCGTCTTTGGGACCTCGAGGCGGGGAGCGAGCTCCCGAGGATCAAGGGCCACGCCGGGCCGGTGACCGCCGCGGCTTTCTCGCCCGACGGGAAGCTCGTCGTGGCCGCCGGCTTCGACGGCACGCTCCGGCTCTGGGACGCCGCGAGCACGAAGGAGCTCGCCACGCTCGAGACGTCCTCAGCCCCGAGGGGAGCCAGCGCGCGCTGCCTCGCGCTCTCTCCCGACGGGAAGCTCGCCCTCACCGGGAGCGCCGGGTCCCTCGTGGTCTGGGACCTCGAGGCGGCGAGGCGCGCGAGCCCTGCCGAGCGCGCGACGCTCGGGCTCGACGCTCCGGCGAGCGCGCTCTCGTTCTTGCCCGACGGCCGCCGCGCTCTCGTGGGCACGGTCGCGGGCACCGTCTCGATCTGGGACGTCTCGCTCGGCGCGGAGCTCCACCGGGAGACCGTGCACAAGGGCGAGGTCGTGTGGGTCTCGCCGGCCAAGACCTCGCCGCCCGCGATCACGGCTCCCGGCAGCTCGCTCGCGTTTGCCGGGATCGCGGGAGGGCCGCTCGCGCTCCTGAACGTCGATGACGGGAAGGTCCGCGGGCACCTGTCGAGCCAGGCCGACGGGTGGGCGGGCTCCAAGGACGGTCTGCGCGTGCTCGCGCTCGGGCGCGTCGCCCGCCTCTGGGACGCCGAGACGGGCAAGGAGACGGGCCCGCTCGAGGGGCCGGCCGCGTTCGACGCCGCGTTCTCGCCGGACCGGACGCGCATCGTGACGGCGAACGTGGACGCGACCGTGCGCCTCTGGGACGCGAGAGCGCGGCAGGAGTTCGACCGCATCGACCTGTCGAAGCTGCCGGACAATCCGACGAGGGTCGCGTTCTCTCCCGACGGCCGCGCGATCCTCGTGTGCACGCAGCGCGGGGTCGTGCTCCGCTTCGAGCTCGAGTGACGGGGAAAGGCCTCAGGCGCGCTCGATGCCGAGGCGCTTCATGAGCCGCCAGAGAGCCGGCCGCGTGACGCCGAGGGAGCGAGCCGCGCGGGCCACGTGGCCGCGGTTCTGCGCCAGGACGAGCCTCAGGTAGCAGCGGTCGAAGGCCGCGCGAGCGTCCTCGAGGGCGATGGGCTCGCCCGAGAGACGGATCTGGTTCAGGCCGAGGAGGTCCTCGGGGTCCGGCTCGGGAGCGACGACCTCGTCGATCGCTTGCTCTCCCGCGAAGGCGACGCGCCAGAGGACGTTCTCGAGCTCGCGCACGTTCCCGCGCCATCGGCGCGCGACGAGCTTCGCGAGAGCGGCCTCCGAGAGGGCCGCGACCGGCTCCCCTCGCTCGAGCGCCACGCGCTCGAGGAAGTGCTCGCAGAGGAGCGGGATGTCGTCCGGTCGCTCGCGCAGGGGAGGGACCAGGACGGCGACGACGCGCAGCCGGTAGAGGAGGTCCTCGCGGAAGGTCCCAGCGCGGACGAGGGCCGTCAGGTCCTTGTTCGTCGCCGAGACGACGCGCGCGTCGACGGCGATCGTCCGGTCTCCTCCTATTGGGCGGATCTCCCTCTCCTGGAGGACGCGAAGGAGCTTCGCCTGGCCGTCGAGCGGGAGCTCGCCGATCTCGTCGAGGAAGACGGTGCCGCCTTGCGCTCGCTGGAAGATCCCCTCGCGGTCGCGGTCGGCTCCCGTGAACGCTCCTCTCCTGACGCCGAAGAGCT
>JACQDU010000556.1 GCA_016200955.1 bacterium | reverse complement strand
GAGATCGAAGGGCGCGCCGCGCAGGTCTGCGGGCTGTGCCGGCTCCCGATGGCGAGCTACTGCACGATCAACGACAGCGTCGCGACGTGCGAGCGCTGCGCCTACCGCGTCCGCGACTCGATCCTCGCGGTCACGCCGGAGAAGGTGCTCAAGGCGATCGCCTTCGGCCTCGCTGCCGCGGTCGCCACGTCTGCGGCCTGGGGAGCGATCATCCAGGCCGTCACGGTGCAGAGCGGGAGCCCTCCGGGCTGGGGCTACGTCATCGCATCGCTCGTCATGGGAGCGGCGATCGGCACGGCCGTGCGGAAGGGCTCGGGGAACCGCGGAGGTCTCGGCTTTCAGGTGCTCGCGGGAGCGCTCACGCTGCTCGCGTGGATCTACGCCTGGGCTCCGGCGATGTACTTCTCCGTCCTCGAGAAGAACCCGGACGCCGTGCCGGCCCTCGTGGCGGGTCAGATCTTCGTGCAGACGGTCCCGCTGGTCTTGACCGCGATCGCCCAGCACGCGCCGCTCATGGGACTCTTCGCTCTCTTCGGCGTCGCGGGAGCGTGGCGGAGGAACGTTCTCGCGAAGCTGGAGATAAAGGGGCCGTTCCCGGTCGAGCCTGCGCGGGTCTCGGCGCCACCTTCTCCCGCGGCCGCGCTCCCGGGCACTGAGGCCGTTCCCGCTCCTCCGCCGGCGGCGGTCGTGCGGCCCGTGTTGCCGCCTCCCGCTCCCGAAGCGAAGGGCGCCGGCATCGACTTCGAGCGGCCTCAAGCGTGAGCTGCGACTTCTGCGGGACCGAGCTTCCCTCGCGCGTGCTCCTCTGCCCGTGCGGGAGGCTCGCTTACGGGAAGCGCATCGCGACGCTCGCGAAGCAGGCGGACGAGCTCGAGGTCCAGGGAGCCAAGCCAGAGGCGCGAGCGGCCTGGCTCTCCGCGCTCGAGCTGCTTCCGGAGAGCTCGGGGCAAGCGAGAGAGGTCCGCTCGCGGATCGAGCGTCTCGCACCCGCGACCTCCGGCGTGCCGGCGAGGGACGGTCAGACCGCCGCCTCCGGCTCGGCCTCGGGCAGGAAGGGGATCTTCGGGATCCTCACGGGAATCGGCCTCCTCCTCGCGAAGTTCAAGTCGATCGCGCTCTTCGCCGCCAAGGGGAGCAAGCTCCTCTTCTCCGCCCTCACGATGCTGCTCTCCGTCTGGGTCTACAGCCGGATCTTCGGCCTCCGGTTCGCGGCCGGCTTCATCCTGCTCATCTGGATCCACGAGATGGGACACGTCATCGCGAACCGTCTCTACGGGAACGCGATCTCGGCCCCGCTCTTCGTCCCGTTCCTCGGCGCGTTCATCCGGCTCAAGGTCGAGCCGCGCGACGCGGCCGAGGACGCCGTGTGCGGCCTCGCCGGCCCCTTCCTCGGGTCCGTGGGCGCGTTCGCCGCGCTCGGGCTCGCTCGCGTGATCGGCGGCGATACCGGCGAGCTCGTGTTCGCCGTGGGTTCGCTGGCCATCTGGCTCAACCTCTTCAACCTCATCCCGGTCTACCCGCTCGACGGCGGGCGTGCGGCGAGCGTGCTCGATCCAGCGCTCTGGCTCGTCCTCACGATCGGCCTCGCCGTCGGGGGCTTCTGGATCGGAGAGCCGTACCTCGGGCTCCTGGCGATCTTCCCGATGTCGAGGGTCATGCAGGGGGAGAAGGCTCGCCGGGAAGGTGCTCCGCTCTGGCTCGCGCGTTACCACACCGTCGCCCGGCCGAAGCGCTTCGCGTGCGCGCTCGCGTACGTGGGGCTCGCATCGGTCCTCATCGCCACAGAGATGCGAACGCGCGCCGAATCGGCGGCGCTACTCAAGAAGCACGCGCGCCCCGATGAGATCGCTGCGATCTCGAGCGACTCCGACGAGAGCCGATGAGCGCTCGCCGCACCGCGTCGGCGCTCTCTCAAAAATTCCACGCGCCTGCGTCGCTTCCTCCTATAATGCTGCCCGTCGAGACCGAGAATCGCCCAGGAGACCTCCGTGAGCCTAGCGAGCGACACGCTGATCCCCTTCGTCATCGAGAAGACCGGACGCGGCGAGCGTAGCTACGACATCTACTCGCGGCTCTTGAAGGAGCGGATCATCTTCATCGGCTCCTCGATCGACGACATGGTCGCGAACGTGATCATGGCCCAGCTGCTCTACCTCCAGTTCGAGAACAAGAACCAGGACATCCAGCTCTACATCAACTCGCCTGGAGGGAGCGTCACGGCCGGCCTCGCGATCTACGACACGATGCAGTTCGTGAAGTGCGACGTGGCCACTTACTGCATCGGGCAAGCGGCCTCGATGGGAGCCGTCCTCCTCTGCGCGGGGACCAAGGGGAAGCGCTTCGCGCTCCCGCACTCGCGGATCATGATCCACCAGCCCTGGGGCGGCGCCCAGGGAACGGCCAGCGACATCGAGATCCAGGCCGAGGAGATCAAGCGCCTGAAGAGCGCCCTCTACGACATCCTCGCGAAGCACACGGGGAAGCCGATGAAGTCGATCGAGAAGGACGCCGACCGCGACTTCTTCATGAGCGCGATCCAGGCGAAGGAATACGGGCTCGTGGACGAGGTGATCGTCGCGGCGCCCGAGGGGGCCCTCGAAGGGAGCCCCGAGAAGAAGCCCGATGCTCCGGGCGCGGGCGACGACTGATCGAACGCGCTCCGGCGCGCGCCCCCTGGGGCTCGCGCGCTGTCGGAGCCTCATGTCACCATCGCGCCGTCTTTCGGGAAGGGAAGACGGACTTCGAGAACGAGTCACGAGGAGAGTGCGGTGCGGGCCGATGTAGAGAAATGCGGGTTCTGCAAGAAGAGCCGGAAGCTCGTCGACCGGCTCATCCAGGGCCCGTCCAACAACTTCATCTGCAACGAGTGCATCGAGCTCTGCTACAAGCTCATCGCCGAGGACCGCCGGCGCATCACGGACACCGCGGCCCTCCCGCTCCAGCTCGACGACATCCCGCCCCCGCGCGAGATCAAGCTCTTCCTGGACGAGTACGTGATCGGCCAGGAGCACGCGAAGAAGGTCCTCTCCGTCGCCGTCCACAACCACTACAAGCGGATCCTGACCGAGCCCGATGACGACGTCGAGCTCGAGAAGTCGAACATCCTCCTGATCGGCCCGACCGGCTCGGGGAAGACGCTGCTCGCGAAGACGCTCGCCCGCTTTCTCGACGTGCCGTTCGCGATCGGCGACGCCACGACGCTCACCGAGGCTGGCTACGTCGGGGAAGACGTCGAGAACCTCCTCCTCCGGCTCCTCCAGAACGCGGACTTCGACCTCGCGCGCGCGGAGAAGGGGATCGTCTTCATCGACGAGATCGACAATATCCAGAAGACGACGCAAAACGTCTCGATCACGCGCGACGTCTCGGGCGAGGGCGTGCAGCAGGCCCTCCTCAAGATGCTCGAGGGCACGATCTCGAACATCCCTCCCCAGGGCGGCCGGAAGCACCCCGAGCAGCAGTACATCCAGATGGACACGTCCAAGATCCTGTTCATCTGCGGCGGGACCTTCGTCGGCCTCGAGGAGATCATCAGCTCGCGCGTCGGCAAGCGCATGATCGGCTTCACGAACGCCGCCGCGAGCGACGAGAAGGAGCGCGAGCTCGGAGACCTGCTCGAGCAGGTCACTCCAGACGACCTCCTCAAGTTCGGCATGATCCCCGAGTTCATTGGGCGCCTCCCGATCGTCTCGACCCTGCGTCCTCTTGGCGAGTCGGACCTCCTCAGGATCTGCATCGAGCCCAAGAACGCGATCGTGCGCCAGTACAAGAAATTCTTCGAGCTCGAGGGCGCCGAGCTCGAGCTCCCCGAGCCGGTCATCCGCAACATCGCGAAGAAGGCCCTCGAGCGGGGAACCGGCGCTCGCGGCATCCGGGCGATCCTCGAGTCGATCATGCTCGAGATCATGTTCGACATGCCGAGCCGGAAGGACGTCCGCAAGTACACGATCGACGAGTCGGTCGCGAACGGCGCGCGCTACCCCTGGCCTCCTCTCGCTCCCGGGGTCAAGCTCGAGCCCGAGACCTCGCCCCGGCGCAAGACGCGGAAGACGACGCGGCGGGATACGAACGTCGCCTAGCTCAGGGCTTGAACCGATACCCTGCACCTCTCACTGAGAGGATGTGCTTCGGGTGATCGGGCCTCGTCTCGAATCTCTTCCGGAGACGCAGGATGAAGTTGTCCACCGTGCGCGTCTGGAGAGATCCCTTGAGGCCCCAGACGTCCTCGAGGAGCCGTGCGCGGGAGATCACCTCGTCCGGGTGAGCGGCGAAGAGGCGCATGATCGCCGCCTCCTTGGGAGAGAGCTCGGCCTCCTCGCCGTCGGCTCCTCTCGCCCGCAGCGTCTTGAAGTCCACGGTGCACTGCCCGAACTTGAGCGGCTCGGGCTCCTCGTCCGGGACGGGTCCCACGTCGCTCCCCGAGCGGCCGTCGAGCTTCGCGCGCGTCCATGCCTGCCGCCTGAGGAGGCCGCGGATCCGGGCGAGCAGCTCGTCCAGGTCGAACGGCTTCGCGATGTAGTCGTCGGCCCCGGCCTCGATCCCCGTGATCACGTCCTTCTGATCGTCCTTCGCCGTGAGCATGAGGATCGGCGTCCAGTCTCCGTTCCGCCGCCTCGCGCGCGCGACCTCGGTCCCTTCCGTTCCCGGGAGCATGACGTCGAGCACGATGAGGTCGAACGTCCTCCGCTCGAGGAGGTCGAGCGCCTTCCGGCCGTCGTCGATGACCGTGACCTCGTAGCCCTGGTTCCGGAGATTGAAGGCCAGCCCCTGCGCCAGGTGGTCCTCGTCTTCCACGAGGAGGATCTTGCTCACGCGACGGCTTCCTTGGTCGACTGCGGGGCGGGCTCGTCCTCGCTCACGGGAGGGGCGAGCGGGAGCTCGATCCGGAAGGTCGAGCCCCTGTCCTTCCCCTCGCTCTCGCAGTCCACGTCGCCCGCGTGGGCGGCGACGATCGAGCGCACGACGAACAGGCCGAGGCCGGTGCCCTTCCGGCTCCGGTCGGAGTCTCCCTCGATGCGGTAGAAGCGCTCGAAGATCTTCCGCTGCTCGCTCCTCGGGACGCCGATCCCGTCGTCCTTCACGAGGAGGACGAGGCGCCCGTCCGACTCCCGCGCGTCGATGTCGATGCGGGCCTTTCCGTTCCTCGCGTACTTCGTCGCGTTGTCGACGAGGTTGTCGAGGACCTGCCGGAACAG
>JACQDU010000568.1 GCA_016200955.1 bacterium | reverse complement strand
TTGAATTTTTGCCAGAGAGCATCGTCGAGCACGGGCGACTTGAGCCAGTGAGCGGGAGAGACGCACTTCTTGGGCTCCCAGCTCTTGCCCCAGGGGTAGGGGCGCGCGTCGGTCCCGCGCGCGGTGCGCTCCCACTCGGCCTCGGTCGGCAGGCGCTTTCTCGCCCAGCGAGAGAAGGCGTAGGCGTCGAACCAGTCGACCCCGACGACGGGGTGAGCGGCGCCGCCGAAGCGAGGCGAGTCCCACTCGGCGGGAGTGTGGTCCTTGTCCTTCTGCTCGCGCGGGCTGCAGTAGCGGTGAGCTTGCTCCTTGTTCTTCGCGATCCACTCGAGGAACTTCCCGTACTGGTTGTTCGTGACCTCGTAGCGGTCGATCGAGAAGGCGTCGAGCGTGACCTTCCGGTCGGGAGTCTGGTCGAGGTAAGGAGTCTCGACGGGGCTCGGCACGCCCATGGTGAACTCGCTCGCGGCGATCAGGACCATGTCGCCGTCCTTGGAGACGGCCCTCTCCTGGGGAGCGTGGGTGCCGGGCCTGGGAGGCGTGACCACGGGAGGAGTGGGCCCGGTGCCCGGAGGAGGCTTCTCGCCCTTGGGCGCATCGCCGAGCGCCGCGAACAGCGCCTCGAACGCGCTCACGGGTGCGCCCTTCTTCTTCGCGTCCTCGAAGGCGTTCCGCGCGAGGTCCGCCTCGCCTTCTTTCAGGAAGAAGACGGCGCGCGCGAGCACGGCTTCCTTCGTCGCGCCCTCGGGCGAGAGCTCGAAGAGCCGGGCGACGGTCCGCGGAGCGAGGGAGGCGATCTCGCACTCGGCGAGCCCGCCCGCGCTCGGGACGCGCACGAAGGCGATCGTCCCCGAGAGGCGCACGATCGTGCCGGTGACGTTCTTCGAGACCTCGACCTCGAGGTCTCGCTCGCTGGCCCTCGCCGCGGCGAGGTTCGCCCGCTTCGCTCCGTCGAGGACGTTTCGCTCGAGCGAGAGGACCTCGTTCGTGAGAGCGAGAGAGGCGCGCGTCTCCTGCGGGAGCTCGTCCCTAAGGAGAGCCTCGGTGATCGCGAGCGCCTCCTGGAAGCGCCGCTTCTTCGCGAGAGCGTCGGCCTCGGCGATCTTCTGCTCTCGCTCCTCGCGCTTCCTGGCGAGGGCCTGGGCCTGGGCGTCGTCGGCCTTGACCTGCTCCTCGTGGATCTTCGCGCGCTGGTCTCTCAGGATCTTGTCCGCCTCGTCGATTCCCGTCTTCGTGAAGGACGTGACGGCGGCCATGGCTCCCAGGAAGTCGCGCGAGGCGAGGAGCTTCTCGGAGGCGGCGCAGGCCGCGCGCGCCGCGGCGCACGCGTCCTCCTCGGCCTTCTTCGAGCGAGCACGGACCCTCTCGGTCCACTCCGTGCGCTCGAAGCGCGGGAAGGCCTGGTCGAGGAGCTGGCTCGCGTCGCCGAACTTCATGTCCAGGGAGAGAGCGTCCGCGCGCGCGAGGAGCTGCTCGAGCTCGTCCTTCGCCTTCTCCCTCGTGAGAGCGAGCTTCTCCCGGGCCCGGACGGCGTGAGCCGGGTAGCGGTCGGCGATTTCCTTCCAGCGAGCGAGGAGCTCGCCCCAGTCGGTCGGGCTCGAGCGCTCGAAGGCCTCGAGCTCGCGGATCGCGACCGTCTCCTCGCGCGGAGGCGCGCTCGTGTCGTCGGGAGGCCGCGTCTCTCTCGTCGACGGGACGGACGTCGCGGGGACGTCCGTCTCGGGCTTCCTGTCGCTCGAGCCGGGCCCCGTCGCTTCCTTGGAGGTGTGGCTCTGTGAGGCGACGAGCACGATGAGCCCGAACGCTACGAACGCGGCGACGAGGACTCCCACGATCCTCCCGCTGCCCGAGGACGCCTCCTCGGGGGCGGTCGCCACGGCGATCGAGCGGCTCGTGCGCTTGGGGTCGTGGAGGCGCCCGCTCCCCGTCGTGGCGACGCGCGCGATCTTCTGCGTCGCGAGCTTCGCGCGGCCCGAGGGGGGCCCCGTTCCCGCCGGCCGCGCGCGCTTCTCCTCGAGCCACGCGGCGAGGGCGGCGCGCATCTCCTCGGCGGTCTGGTAGCGCGAGGCGGGCTCCTTCTCGAGCGCCTTGAGGACGACCTCCTGGAGAGCGCCGCCTATCTCGGGCTCGATCGAGATGAGAGGGACGGGCCGCTCCTTCAGGATCTTCGCGTAGACCTCGGCGGCGGACTTCCCCGAGAAGGGGCGCGTGCGCGTGAGCATCTCGTAGAGCAAGGTGCCCATGGCGAAGATGTCGCTGCGCCCGTCCACGTTCCTCGACTCGCCCCGCGTCTGCTCGGGAGAGAGATAGTAAGGAGAGCCGAGGATCTGCCCCTCCTGCGTGAGCCCGAGCTCGACGGTGTTGTCCTTCGCGAGCCCGAAGTCGATGAGCTTCCCGCGGCCCCTCTCCTTCTCGATCAGGATGTTCTGGGGCTTCAGGTCCCTGTGGATGACGCCCTTCGAGTGAGCGTAGGCGATGGCGTCGAGCACGTCCTGCGCGAGCTCCACGGCCCGGTCGATCGGGACCTTCTCCTCGTAGATCGCTCGCGTGAGAGAGGTCCCCTCGATGAACTCCATCGCGATCCAGAACATGTCGCGGTAGCGGCCGAAATCGTAGATCGCGACGATGTTCGGGTGGTTGAGCTGCGCGGCCGCCCGAGCTTCCTGCACGAAGCGGTTGATCTGGACCTCGGGGACGTTCGGGCTCGCCTTGATCACCTTGAGGGCGCAGACGCGGTCCATGTCGATCTGCCGGGCCTTGAAGACGAGGCCCATGCCCCCGCGACCGATCTCCTCGAGGACTAGGAAGCGCTGGAGCCCCACGAGCTCCTCGCGCGAGAGCTCGAGCACGGCGCGGTTGAGCTTGGATGTCGTGCGAGGCCCGTCGGGCGGGGCCTCTCGCGCCTCGGGTCTCGAGGGCTCCTGCGGCTTCGCGGGCTCGGAGGTCCTCGCCGCGCCGGCGCCCCAGCGAGCGGAGCCCTCCTTCGCGGGCAGGGGCGGCGCTCCCCAGCGCGAGGAGCCCTCCTTGTGCGGCTCGGGCGGCAAGCGCCACCGCCCGGACCCGAGGTCCGGCAAGGGCTTTCCGATGCCGCTCGAGCCCCAGCGGGCGGATCCCTCCTTGGGCGGCGCCGCGGGCGAGAGAGGCGGCGGCGCGCTCGCCCTGGGGACGAGCGAGATCGTGAGGTCGCGCGGGTCGTGGCTCGCGAGGATCTCGACCATCGACAGGCCCGCGCCCTCGGCCCTCACCTGGGCTCCGCACCTGCAGTCGAGGGAACCGCTCTCGCGGAGCTCGGAGCCGGCGTAGCGGGCCCTGCACTCCGTGCACTCGTAGAGCTTCTGGCCGAGCGCGTTCTCGATCTCGAGGAAGGCGGAGCATGTGAGGAAGCGCTTCTTGATCAGGATCTGGCCGAGGTAGGAGCGCTTCCCTTGCTCGCCCTCCTTCTTCTGGAGGGAGCGGCACTCGTCGACCTGCGGTGCGGTCACGAAGCCGTTCCGGATCGCGTAGTCGATGAAAACGTCGTCGAAGTCGACGAGCATGGAAAGCCGCCGGCCCCCGCGCCTTCGGAAGCTTACCACTCGCCGCGCGGTCGGGCCCGGGCCTCGCGCGGTTCGCGGAGCGCGAAGCGCGGAGCGAAAATCATCCGCGCGAGACGTCGAAACCACCTCCTCTGGCCAGAGACGCTTCGGCACTCCCGGAACCCCGTCAGCCTCGCGCGGT
>JACQDU010000565.1 GCA_016200955.1 bacterium | reverse complement strand
TGGCTTTCCTGCCGCTGGCCCGCGACGGCAAGCAGGACTGGTGTTCGATCGTCTGGTCCACTACCCCGGAGCAGTCCGAACGCCTGATGGCCCTGCCGGACGCCGAGTTCTGCGCCGAGCTGGAGCGCGCCTTCGAAGGCCGCCCAGTCGCGGGTCGGGCCTGCTGCGAGGCGCTCGGTCGCGCTCACCTCGTAGATCCTTCCGACGGGCCGCCCGAGGCGCTCGGCGAGGACACGCTCGGCGAACCGCGCCGCTTCGCGACGCTCGGCCTCGGTGAACCGGTCCGCCTTCGCGAGGACGAAGAGGAGGTGCTCGACCTCCTTCGCGACCTCGGTGACGAGCGAGAGCTCCTCGCCCGTGAGCGGCGATTCCACGCCGAGGACGACCACGGCGGCGTCAATGTGCGGGACGAAGCGGCGCGTGACGGCCGCGTTCTCGGCGAAGGCGGAGCCGAGCCCGGGCGTGTCGACGAGCGAGAGCCCCGTCTCGAGGAGCACGGTCGAGACGAAGACCTCGACCAGGCGGACGCCCTTCCGGTTCCCCGGGTTCTCGGCCTCGGAGACGTAGGTCGCGAGGCCGGCAGGGTCGATCTCGGCATCGCGGCCGTCCGCGTACCGCACGCGGGCGCCGCGGCCCGTGCCGAACCGGAGCACGGTCACGGCCGAGGTCACGGGGGCGACGCCGACCGGGAGGATCTCCGCGCCTGCGAGCGCGTTGAGGAGCGTCGACTTCCCGCGCTTGAACTGACCCACGCAGGCGACGTAGAACCGGCCCTCCGCGAGCCGATCGGCGAGGAGACGCGCCTCGGCGTCGACCTCGGGCGCGCCGATCTCCGCTGCGAGCTGGGCGAGGGCGACGATCGGCGCGGGCCCGGCGGTCATCGCACGACGAGCACCGGACAGTGCGCGTACCGCAGCACGCGCTCGGAGATCGAGCCGAGCATCCAGCGCTCGATCGTGCTCTTTCCGCGCCGTCCCATGACGATCAGGTCCGCGTGTTCGCGCTCCGCCGCGAGCACGATCTGCTCGGCCGGATGCCCCACCTGGATCTCGGTCCGGAGCGCGACGCTCTTCGCCGCGGCGGCCGTCCGGAGCCTCGCGAACGCCACCTCGTAGTGCTCCTTCCCGTCGTCGATGACGGCGTCGAGCTCGACGCGCGTCGCCGGCTCGGGGAGACGGACGACCGAGACGACGAGGAGCGCCGCCCGGAAGCGCTCGGCGATCTCGAGCCCGTGCGCGAAAGCGGACTCGGCCTGGCTCGAGACGTCGTAGGCGACCAAGACCCTGCGGAACATACCCGACTCCTTTCACCCGCCGCGGGCCGCCGCCGGCGCGGGTTCGCCTGCCTCCTCGGCCGGCGCGGCGGCCGCGGGAAGGAGGTGGTGCGGGAGGAAGAACGCGTTGGCGATCATGGTCGGGACGACGGCGCTCCCGATCACGGCCGCGACGAGGAAGCTATACTGCGCCTGGTCGATGATCCCGTGCGAGAGCCCGAAGAGGGACGAGATCGTCCCGAACGTGAGCCCGGTCGACATGAGGAGCGTGTAGTAGACGCGCTCGTTCCCCGCATAGCGGAAGGCCCTGATCGCCGGGAATAGGCCCGCGAGCTTCGCGCCCATCTTCGCGAAGAGGAGCCCGAAGAAGACGAGCGGCGCCGCGACGAGCGCCGGGACGAGGACGAACGAGCCCGCGCGGATGAAGTAGAACGGCGTGAGGAGGCCGAACGTGAGCGTCCGGAGCCGACGCACGAGCACGTGGTCCTTCCCGACGGTGCCGGCGAGGACCATGCCGATCACGTACGCGGGGAGGACGGCCTCGCTCCCCGCCCAGACGGCGAGCCCGCCCATGCCGAAGAGGAGGAGGAGCAGGAACTTCGTCTCGAGCTCGGAGGGGCGCCCACCGTAGCGCGCAAAGAAGCGCGGCGTGAGCCAGGGCAGGACCGCGAAGAGCGCGACCGAAGCGGCGACGAAGATGCCCGTCCGCGCCGTGAAGGGCGAGAAGATGAGCCCGAGCGCGATCACGGTCCCGAGGTCATTCACGAAGCAGGCGGCGAGGATCGCCTTCCCGTATCCGGTCTTGTTGAGCCCGAGCTCGAGCATGACCGCATAGACGACGGCGACGGAGGTCGTCGAGAGCGCGACGCCCGCGAGCCAGCTCGAGGGCGCGCTCCAGCCGAGCGCATAGCGCGCGAACGCCGCGCAGCCGAGGAAGGGCGCGAAGAAGCCGACGAGGCCGACCACGAGCGCCTCCCTCCACTTCGTCCGGAACACCGCGGGGTCGAGCTCCGCGCCGGCGAGGAAGGTGAGGACGATCGCTCCCGTTCCCGAGAGGAACGTGATCCACGGAGCTTTCGCGCCGAGCGCCTCGCCGCCCAGGAAGGCCCCGATCACGAGCTGCGCGACCGTACCGACGACGATCTCGGAGAGCGCGGTCGAGATCCGGAACCAGATCGCGAGGAGGGTGGCGAGAAGCGCGAGGGCGAGCCAGGTAGCGGCGAGGAACCAGGTGGACTCCACGAGCACCTCCTACTTCCGGAAAGCGCCAAGGCGGCGCGGAAGTAGGAGTCATCAGCCGCGGCAGGGCGCGGCGGTTCTCCGGGGCGGACTCCATCGCCCGAACGAGTTCATCCTACTGGCCTCGTTCGAGATCGTCAACTTCTCGGCTGCTCGATGGCGACACTCTCGACGAGCTCGATCGCCCGGCAGTCCGGACAGAGGCTCGACCGAAGCTCCTCCAGGCACTCCGCGACGATCTCAAGGTCGTCAGCGAGCTCGACTCGGGTCCGATGCCCGGCGGAGGCGGTATCGCCCTCGAGCGCGGCCATTCCGCGGAGCGCATGGCCGTAGACGCGCAGGCGCGCCGCTAGCGTGGAGAGGCACGTTGGTAGGTCATGCCGTCGGACTTCGCGCGCAGTCACGAGATCCTCCGCATCAAGTCATCTATCTGCGCGTCACGGTAAGTGTCGAGAAACCGGTTGATCACGTCGCTCTCGCTCTCACCGGGCTGCATGTGCTTCCGGATCTTCGCGAGGACCTCGTCGTCCACGCGGAGCACGTCTTCGGCGATCCGGTACATGGTCGGGAAGAGCGCGTTCATGCGCTGCGCGAGTTCCGGACGGATCTTGATCGCGTGCCTGCACTCCCGCGCCGGGCTGCGCCGCCGCTGCGGTTCGCTGATCCCGGCCGACTTGCCGGCGCGCTCCGTGAGGCGCAGCGCGCCG
>JACQDU010000564.1 GCA_016200955.1 bacterium | reverse complement strand
TCGGCCTTCGCGCGCGCGAGAGCGGCCTTGTAGTCGCCCTCGAACCCCGCCGCCTTGAGCTTCTCCGGGAGGTCGCGGTGGATCGGGTCGAGCTCCTCGGGAGCATCGAGCTTGACCGACGCGAGGACGCCCTCGAGCTCCTTCCGATCGCGGTCGAACGTCCTCGCGTCGCACTGGACGCTCAGGCGGACGAGCCACGTCCCGAGGAGCGCGATCTCGTCGAGCATCTGGACGTTCGGCGTGAGGGCGTCCGAGTGGACGAGGACGGCCTTCCCGAGCTGCGGATGCTCCGCGGTCTTGACCTCTCGCAGGCGCTGGGCGAGCGCCTCCTTCTCTCGCGCCGAGACCGCTTCGAGGTCCTTGAGCTTCGTCCTCTCGGCCGAGATCTTGAGGCGCGTGACCTCGCCGCGGGAGAGGACGAGCCCGCCTCTCCTCCCCTCGAAGCTCCACCGGGAGTCGAGCTCGACCGAGAGCACGCCGTCCGCGACGGCCGTCTCGTAGATCCGGTCTCCCGATCGAGCCACGCGCGAGAGAGGCGCCTGCTCGTGCCCGTCGTGCTTCCCGAGCCCCCACGCCGCGAGCGCCTCGGGGAATGCCTTCTGGAAGGCCGCTCGCGCGACCGTGCCGTCTCCCGCGAGCTGCGCGAGCGCCGCCACGGGAGTCGCCTTGAGCTTCTCCTGGAGCGCCTCGGGCGAGAGCCCGAGCTCCGCCGCCGCGAGCCGGCGGTCGAGCCCCGCGTCGAAGTCGTGCGCGAGCGCGACGAGCGGCTCGGTCTTCCTCGGGAGGAAGCTCCCCGCGGCCTCGACCGCGGTCTTGTAGGTCTTCGCGTCCTGCTCGAAGAGGTCGCTCATCTCGCCGCGCTCCGGGTAGAGGGCGGTGACGGTCTCGAGGAGCTTCTTGTCGAAGAGCGTCTTGTCGCGGATCGCGTGGCCGAGATACCAGCCGCGCGTCCCGTCCCCGCGCTCGGTCACGCCGCGCAGGTGGCAGCTCATGCAGGTGATCGCGGTCGCGGTCCGGATCGAGCCGTCGCGAGCTTCCTTGTTCCAGCAAGCGCCCGTGGGCGCGCGGTCGAGGCGGGATCCCTTGCCGTCCACGACCATGTATGCCTGGAGACCGTTCGGGAGGTGGAAGATGATCTCGCTCCCGTCGCGGGTGAAGTCACGCTCGCCGTTCCCGGGGCCGAGCGGGTTCGGGAAGACGTCGCGCACGCCGTCGCCATCGCGGAAGTCGTAGGCCTTCCAGTAAGCGCCGTGAGCCGTGGCGTGGCGCTCGATGACGCGGTTGTAGTCGGACTCGCCCGAGGTGTAGGAGCCCACACGCCGCGCGGCGCGCGAGAGGATGTTCGCGTCCACATCGATGCCGAGGAGCTTCTCTAGCTCGCGGTCCGTCGAGGGGAGCTCGAGGACCTCGTGGTAGAGCGGCGCGCGCGAGGCGCCCGCGAGGAACCAGTCGCCGCGGACCATGAAGGAAGGCGTGCCGGTCTCCGCCGCGCAGTCCTTCCCGGGGCCGCTCTCGAAGACGAGGCCGTAAGGGTGGGCGGCGGAGATCTTCTCCCAGGTCTTGGCGGTCCAGTCGTACTTTCGAAGGTCGATCCTCAGGATCGCCTTCGCGGGATCGATCGCGACGGGAGCGACGATCTCCTTCTTCCACGAGAGTCCGTTCACGAGCTTCGAGAGGGCCTTGCTCGCCGCCGCGATCTCGTCCGGCGATCGGCCGGCGTTCGCGAGGTGAGCGAGCGTGAGGTAACGCGCGAACGGCCGGTCGGCCTTCTCGAGGGCGAGGAGGTCGGCCTTGATCGCCGCGAGCACGGCATCCGGCGGAAACGAGGGCGTGGCGGGCGAGAAGCTCGGCGCTCCCGCCTCGATCCAGGCGCGGAGGTCGGCGATCTCGTCGTCGGTCGGCTTCGTCTCCCGGTCGTCGGGCATCTTCCTCGTCGACACGAGCCGGAAGAGCTCGGAGTCGCCGGGCTTTCCGGGCACGACGCGCTTTGTGTCCACGAGCCTTCGCGCATCGAGGACGGAGGCGAGCCCTCCCTCGTCGCGGCCGCCCGCGTGACAGCGAGCGCAGTGCCGCGAGAGGAACTGCTGCGCCTTCTGCGCGACCGGCGCCGTCTCGTCCGGCGCGGCCTTTCGTGGAAGTGAAAGAGAGAGAAGCACGGCCAGCGGAAGCGCCCAGGCCCTGGCTTTCATGGGGAGCCTCTCCGGGGGACTGCGAGCAGAACGAACCAGAATTGGAGACCGCCCGAGCCCGGGATCATCCCAGAAAGGCTCGATCGCGGGAGATCGGAGAATCAAGAATTCGATAGGGGAGGCGTCGGCGGCTGGGCCGGAGCCGAGGCGACGGCGAGGCGTCTCACGGGAATGGCGGGGACGACCTGCCCGTCCTTCACGAGCTCGCGGCGCTCGGCGTCCACGAGGTGGCACGCGACCTTCTGGCCGCCTCCCACGTCGCGGAGCACGGGGAGCTCCTGCGAGCATCGCGCCTCCGCGAACGGGCAGCGCGTGTGGAAGTTGCAGCCCGAGGGAGGATTCACGGGAGAGGGCACGTCGCCCTCGAGCTTGATCCGTGCCCTCTTGTTGAGCGGGTCGGGGATCGGGATCGCCGAGAGGAGCGCTCGCGTGTAGGGGTGGAGCGGGTGCTCGTAGATCGTCCCGGCGGGCGCGACCTCGGCGATCTTCCCGAGGTACATGACCACGACGCGGTCGGAGATGTGCTCGACGACCGAGAGGTCGTGCGCGATGAACAGATAAGAGAGCCCGAGCTCCTGCTGGAGGTCCATGAGGAGGTTCAGGATCTGCGCCTGGATCGAGACATCGAGCGCGGAGACGGCCTCGTCGCAGACGATGAACCGGGGAGAGAGAGCGAGCGCTCGCGCGATCCCGACGCGCTGCCTCTGCCCGCCGGAGAACTCGTGGGGGTAGCGGCCTATGTGCCTCGCGCTGAGGCCGACCTTCACGAGGAGCTCCTCGACGCGCCGGCGTCTCTCCTGTCCCCTCGCGATCCCGTGGACCGTGAGAGCCTCTCCCACGATCCCCTCGACGGTCATGCGCGGGTTCAAGGACGAGTATGGGTCCTGGAAGATGATCTGCATCTGCCGGCGGGCCTGCCTGAGCTCGCTCGAGCCCAGGGCGGTCACGTCGTGGCCGTCGAACGTGACCTCGCCCGAGGTCGGCTCGATCAAGCGCAGGATCGAGCGGCCGACTGTCGTCTTCCCGCAGCCCGACTCGCCGACCATGCCGAGGGTCTCGCCGTCGTCCACGTGGAAGGAGACGTCGTCGACGGCCTTCACCCAGCCCTTCACGCGCCCGAGGATCCCTCCCTTGATCGGGAAGTACTTGACGAGGTTCTTCACCTCGAGGAGCGTCTTCCTCGGGCGAGCGTCGAACTTCGCGGTCTCGAGCTCGGTCACGCGATCTCGCCCCTCTCGACGCGCGAGCAGGAGATCCAGTGGCCCGGCTCGATCTCGACGAGCCCCGGCTCGACCTTCTTGCAGTCGTCGATCACGTGAGGGCAGCGCGTGTGGAACTTGCAGCCCGACGGGAAGTCGAGCGGGTTCGGGACGACTCCCTGGATCGCCTCGAGCCGTTCCTTTCCCTGCGAGGTGTGCGGGAGAGACTTGAACAGCCCGCGCGTGTAGGGGTGCCTCGGCCGCGTGAAGAGGGTCTCCACCGGAGCCCGCTCGACGACCTTGGACGCGTACATGACCGCGACCTCGTGCGCGATCTCGGCTATGACTCCCAGGTCGTGCGTGATGAACCAGATCGACATGCCGATCTCCTCCTGGAGCTGCCGGAGGAGGTCGAGGATCTGCGCCTGGATCGTCACGTCGAGCGCCGTCGTGGGCTCGTCCGCGATGAGGAGGTCCGGCTTGCAGACGAGCGCCATGGCGATCATCACGCGCTGCTTCATGCCGCCCGACATCTCGTGAGGATAGTTGTCGATCCTGAGCTGGGGGGACGGGATCCCGACCTTCTCGAGGATCGCGATCGACATCTGGCGCGCCTCGCGCTTGGTCTTCCCCTGGTGGAGGACGATCGCCTCGCCGATCTGGTCGCCGACCGTGAAGACCGGGTTCAGCGAGGTCATGGGCTCCTGGAAGATCATGGAGATCTTGTTGCCGCGGATCTTCCGCATCTCGGGGTCGGAGGCATTGGCGATGTCGATCACCGTTCCGTCGCGGCGGTGGAAGAAGATCTCTCCTCCCGCGACGCGGCCTTGCGGCTTCGGGAGGAGCTGCATGATCGAGAAGGCCGTGACCGACTTCCCGCAGCCCGACTCTCCCACGATCCCGAGCGTCTCGCCGCGGCGGATCGTGAGGTCCACGCCGTCCACGGCTTTCACGACGCCGTCGTCGGTGTCGAAGTAAGTCCGCAGGCCGCGGAGCTCGAGGAGGAGCTCCTTCTCCTTCGGCTTCTCGGTCGCGGGCTTCGTCTCGGGGGCGGTGGTCGTCACTCATTTCCTCAACCTGGGGTCCGTGGCGTCGCGGAAGCCTTCGCCCACGAGGTTATAGGCCGTGATCGTGAGGAAGATCATGAAGCCGGGGAAGATCGTGATCCACCACATCTCTTTCTCCGCGCCGAAGGCCTCGTTGAGGACCGAGCCCCACGACGCTTCCGGCGGCGGCACGCCGAAGCCGAGGAAGCTGAGCGCGCTCTCGGTCAAGATCGCGCCCGCGATGCCGAACGTCGCCGCGACGAGGACGGGTGCCATCGCGTTCGGCAGCATGTGCCGGAAGATGACGCGCGCGTTCGAGAGCCCGAGCGCCCTCCCGGCGGTCACGAAGTCCAGGTTCACGAGCCTCAGGAACTCCCCCCGGACGAGTCGCATCTCCCCCGTCCACCCGATGAGCCCGATCGCGAGCATGACGTTCCAGATCGACGGAGGCAGTATCACGTTGACGGCGAGGATCAGGAAGAACGACGGGAAACACATGACGACCTCGGTGAGCCGCGAGATCGCGATGTCCACCCAGCCACGGAAATAGCCCGCGAGCGCCCCGAGGACGATCCCTATGAAGACGTTGATCCCGACCGCGACGAAGCCCACGGAGAGCGATATCCGGGACCCCATGACGATCCGCGCGAGCGCGTCGCGCCCCGTCGTGTCGGTCCCGAGCCAGTGGTAGCGATAGGTCGTGAGGCGCTTCTGGACGAGCGCGCGCACCCACGGCTCGATCGTCGCAGCCTTCGCCACCGTCGCGCGGTCCACGCGCTTCCCGTCCTCGAGCGGCGGCTCGAGCCAGGTGGCGAGCTCGTCCTTGGAGACTCCCGGCGGGAGGGCGCCGTCCGAGGCTCGCAGCCGTTCGACGAGATGAGCCTCGTCCTCGAGCCAGGTCGGCGGGCTCTGCTTGTCTTCCTGGATGTTCTCGTTCTCGCCGAACGGCACGGGCGCGAAGGTGATCGCGCTCAGGGGGTCCGGCCTGACGGCGAGCTCCTCGACGAACTTCTTGTAGTAAGCGTCCGAGGGAGGCTCGCGCTCGGGCACGAGCACCCACCAGAGGAGCGACGCGAGGAGCGCGGGAGCGAGGAGGATCCCGAGCCGCGCGAACGCCAGGTCGCTCGGGTCGAACGGGAGCTTCGCGGTCGCGCGGCCGAACGCCCCGCGGAGCAGCAGCGCGGCCAGGGCCGTCACGTACAGGGCGAGGAAGCCGACCTCCTTGGGCTTCAAGTAGTCGATGATCGGGTGCTGCGTCGTCCGGGGGAGCCGCTGCCGCTCGGGCGGGACCGACCTCCGTGCGAAGGCGTCGATCCTGCTCGAGAGCTCGGAGTACCGGGGAGCGAGGTCTTCCTTCGTCTCCGGGTCCGCGAGGGCGCGGATCGTCTTCGCGAGGTCGGCCGCCGTCTGCTCGAGCGACCGCGCGTCGTCCGCGTCGAGGAAGGCCGCCATGGCGCGCGTCCCGCTCTCGACCTGCTTCGCGATCGGCTCGACCTCGGGGGCGAGCGAGCGGATCTTTGCCTGCGCCGCCGCGAGGGCGTTCCTGTCGTTGTCCTCGCGCGCGTCGCGCGCGTCGGACTGGGCCGTCAGCGCCCGCTTGAGCAGGGGCACGACGGCGTCCGACCCGTTTCCGACCTCGAAGTCCACGAGCGGGCCGGCAACGCGCTTGTAGGCAGGCTCGAGCGCCAGGACTCCGAACCGCTCGTCGATCTCCTTCCCGAGCGCGTCGTACTCCTTGCGGTCGAGCTCAGGCGACGGGGCCGCGAGGAGCTTCGCGTACCTCGCGGCAAGCGCCTCGAGCGCCGAGCGGTCCTCGGGCTTCATGTAACGGGAGAGGCGCTCGAGGGTGAGGGGCAGGCCGCGGCGGTAGAGCTCGGCCTCGCCTTCCTTCTGGACGCGGTCGCTCGGCTTGAGCTTGGTATCGGCGAGCTCGTCCGCGTGCTGCCGGTAGAGCTGGTGCCAGTCTTTGAATGCGGCGACGTCGCTCGCGTAGAAGTTCGTGAGGATGCCGCTGATCGTGTAAGGCCGCCCGTTCGCGATGAACGGCGAGAAGATCGCGATCGCCGCGAGGAGGGTGACCACGACGAGCCCCATGACGCTCACGTGGTCCTTGCTGAACTGCCGCCACGCGATCGTCCAGAATCCCTGGTCGGACGAGAGAACCGGCCTCTTCTCGGCCGTCTCGAGCTTGTCGCGCTCCGCGGTCGCTTCGGTCACTTGAGCTCGATCCTCGGGTCGACGATCGCGTAGGTCACGTCGGCGAGCAGGATCCCCGCGAGCGTGAGCAAGCCGGAGATGAAGACCTCGGCCATGATCACGGGATAGTCGCGGGCCAGGATGGCCTCGAACATGAGCCGGCCGAGCCCGTCGATCGAGAAGATCGACTCGATGATCACCGAGCCGCCGAACATGGACGGCAGGAGGTAGGCGAGGATCGTCACGATCGGTATGAGCGAGTTCCGCATCGCGTGCTTGAAGATGACCACCTTCTCGGGCAGGCCCTTCGCGCGAGCGGTCCGCACGTAGTCCTGCCGGATCGTCTCGAGCATGCCGGCGCGCATCTGGCGCGATATGTACGCGATGCCGCCGTACGTGAGGCAGGCCACCGGCAGGACCATGTGGCGCATCCAGTCGACGAAGCGATCCCACGGGCCGAGCTTCCAGGAGTCGATCGAGTCGATGCCGTGCGAGGGAAACCAGGGTGGCGGTCCCGTGACGAGGAGGATCAGGATCGCTCCGACCCAGAACGAAGGCAGCGAGTAGAGGATGAAGAGCGAGACCGTCGTCACGCGGTCCGCGACCGTCTTCGGATGCGTCGCCGAGAAGACGCCGAGCGGGACGGCGATGAGGTACGTGAGGACGATCGAGAAGAAGTTGAGCCAGAGCGTCACGGGCAGGCGCTTGAGGATGAGCTCCTTGACCGTCTTGCCCTTGTAGACGAAGCTCTCGCCGAGGTCGAGGCCGAGGGCGAGGCTCCGGAACCACTTCCCGAACTGGGTCTGCGTGAACGCTCGCCCGAGCTGCCGGAGCGCACCGAACTCGACGAACTCCTCCTCCGCGCGGAACCACCAGCGCGCGATGTTGCGCTCCTGCTCGGCGTGGTCCTTCACGATCTGACGCTCGATGTAGACGTCCTTGGAGCCGAGCTCGGAGGCGGCTTCCTTGTAGACGGACTCCTGCATCTCGTTCTTCGCGCGGGCGTCGTCGATCTTCTTCTTGGCGTCGGCCCATTCCTTCTCGTAGTCGATCCGCTGCTGCGGCTTGACGGTCAGGTCCCAGGTCTTGTGCGCGACGAGCGAGAGCGCGAACGCGGCGCGGCTCCTGCGCTCGCCGGAGCTCGACTCGTAGGCCGACATGACGGCCGGCGTTGCCGCGCCGCCGATCTTCTCGAGCGCCTCGAGTCGAGCGGGCCGATCGGCCTCGCTCGCCTCCATGTAAGACGAGGCGGCCTTCTCCGCGGCCTCCGGTGAGTAGCTCGTCGCGCTGGCGTCCCACCACGCCTTCCACGCTTGCGCGCGGACCTCGGGGGTCCCCTTCGAGGAGGGGCCTCCCTTGGCCGGCGGCACGACCTGCTCGAGCGTGTCGAGGAGGAGCACGACTCCCGAGAGGGCGTCGTTGCCGTGCTCCTTCCCCCACGCGATCCAGCGCGGCGCGCGCTCGAGCGAGCCCACGCTCTTGGAGAAGCGCGGCCCGCGCTCGCCCGCGAGCCTCTCGAGCGTCGAGACGGCCGCCTCGAGCGCCGCCGGGTCGGGCGAGTCCTTCCCGGCGATCGCCTCGAGCGCCGAGAGGGCACCCTGGAGCGCCGCGACGTCCTGAGAGACCTTCCCGGCGCGACGGGACGCTTCCTCGACGAAGATGTCGAAGCTTGCCGTGCCGACCTCGCTCACGGCGAGCTTCTGGGCCTCGAGCCGGACGTAGTCCGAGCCCTCGCAGATCTTCCTCGCGAGCTCCCGCGCGGACTTCGTGCGCGTGTTCGGGGAGAGGTTCAGGATCCGAGGACGGTCGAGGTAGAGGGCCTTCCGCGTGTGCTCGAGGACCTCATCGGTCGTCGCCGCGCGGCCCTTCGTCCTCGCGCCGATCTGCGGGATCCCCGCCGCTGTGTAGGCGGGATCGCCGGGCGCCAGCGTGACGATCACGAACGAGATCGCGCAGATCCCGAACAGGGTGACGAAGAGGAGGAGGAGCCGCTTGACCAGGTACGTCCACATGCTGGGTTACTTGTATTCTTTCTGCAGCTCCTTGGGGATGAACCACTCGTCGAAAACGTAGGGGGTCGTGCCGCTGACGTAGAGTTTCACGTTGCGGAACTTCCGCTCGTAGAAGTAGAGCTCGTGGAGGTTGAAGAGGAACGTGTAGGGCTGGTCCTCGGCCACGATCTTGTGCAGCTTCTTGAACATCCGCTGCCGCTTCTTGAAGTCGAGCTCGCGGCGGCCGTCGACCATGAGCTTGTCGGCCTCGGGGTTCGAGTAGCCGCAGTGATTCGATCCCTTGTTCTCCCAACACGAGGAGTGCCATTCCTGGAACGGGTCCGTCGCGCAGACGAGGGGCTCGCCCCACGCGAAGCGGATCGCATCGAACTTCCGGGAGTTGACGATCTCGATGAAGGAGTTGAAGTCGGTCGACTTGATGTTGACCTTGATCTGCGTCTTCTCGAGATCCTGCTTCACGATCTCGGCGATCTTCAGGTGGTACTCGCGGGCGTTGTGGACGTTGTAAGTGAACTCGAGCTTGACGCCGTCCTTGTCCCGGATGCCGTCGCCGTCGTGGTCCACCCAGCCGGCCTGGTCGAGCAGGGCCTTCCCCTTCTCCGGGTTGTACTCGATCGGCTTGATCGTGCGGTCGCAGAAGGGGCCGTGGCTGTAGAACGGGCCCGTGACCATCTCGCCGAGCCCGGAGTGGATGTTGTCCAGGATCCGCTGGCGGTCGATGAGGTAGGTCATGGCGAGCCGGACGCGCTTGTCCGTGAAAATCCGGTGCTTCGAGCCGTCCGCGTTCTTCTGGTTCCAGCCGATGTAGGTGGACATGGGCGCCAGGTACTTCGCCCGCACGAGGCGCTTCGTGAACTCGTCGGAGTTCGTCGCCTTGTCGCCCCACGTCGTCTGCTCGATCTCGAAGTCGGCGTCGATCTCGCCGTTCGTGAGCGCCTTGAGGCCGGCTTCCTTGTTGTTGATCGTGATCCACTGGATCTTGTCGAGGTAAGGCATGAGAGGGTCGATCCAGGGGACCTCCTGGCCCGGCTGCGAGGCCCAGTAGTCCTCGTTGCGGACGATCTCGACGTACTTGTTCTCCTCCCACTTCGAGAAGCGGTAGCGGCCGCTCCCGACCGGGTGGCGATGCTCGACGTGCTTGTTGAAGTGCTCGGCGAAGCCGTCCGGGTCTCCCTTGAACTTCTCCTCGCCGTAGCGGTGAGAGGCGAGGACGTAGATGAGACCCACGGCGTAGTCGAGCGCGCCGAAGTACTGCTTCTTGAGCTCGATGCGAACCACGTCGTCGGCGACCTTGCAGACGGCCTTCGCCGGGTCCGGATGCATGTTGTCCGCGAAGTAGGACTGGACGGGGCCGGCCTTCACGGCCTTGTTCATGATCGTCCGGTAGGAGAAGACGACGTCGTCCACGGTGACCGGCTTGCCGTCGTGCCACCGGCAGCCCGCTCGCATCTTGAACTCGTAGACGGAGCCCCGGATCACGCCCGAGACGAGCGTCTTCTTGCCGCCTTCCTCCTCCTCCTCGAGCGAGGCGATCTCGCCTCGCGCGATCTCGACCGTCTTCGTGGGCTTCTCCTCGACGAAGACCGTGTAGCGGCCGTTGGGGAAGTAGGAGATCGCGCCCTCGATACTCCCCTTGCCGAACTTCTCCTTCCAGGTGACCTTTCCGGCCTTCTCGTCGATGTCGACCTCGTGGCGGGCGATCGTCCACTGCCAGGCGCCCTCGGCGAAGACGACCTTGGCTTCGTCCTCGGAGACGACGCGGCCCTCTAGGCGCTTCCCGTCTTTCAGGACGACGATGTCCCGCGTCTTCCAGTAGCGCGAGAGCATCGGCACGAACTCGAAGCGCTCGGTGTCGCGCGAGAGGAGCGAGTCGTGCATGTAGCCGTAGACCGTCTGCGTCGGCTGGTCGTTCTCGAGGATCGGGCAGATCGACTTCGGGTCGGTCGGGAAGCGGAGCCGGATCATTCCCCCGCGGCACGGCTTCCCGTCGCCGTGGACCTTGTCCTTCACGTCGGGGTTGAACTCGTCGATCCTGACGTCGCCCGCGAGAGAGAGCTCGTCCGAGCCGCCGTCCTTCTTGGGCTCATCCGCGAGCGCCCGCGGAAGCCCGATGTCGGGCGCGCTCGCGGATGGCGCGCCCACGTTCTCGCAAGGGCAGCGGAACTGCGACCTCGCGAGGAGAGCTCCGACGCCGAGAACGACGCCGCCGGCCATGAGGATCGTGCGACGGTCCATGTCGACCTCCAACGAACAATACGAGGAGAAAGGCGCCGCGCGAGCCGCGCGCCGGCCTTGGGGCGGCTCATCTTAGATGACCACCCCCCTGCGTCAAGACAAACCGCGTCTTGCGGGCCGCCTCGCGCCTCACGGTAGAATCCGGGCCGCTCGAGGGGCGCGAGAGATGGACGCGAAGGGGCCCGAGCCGCCGGAAGTCCCGTTCGAGGGCACCGCGTGGTCGGTGTGGAGCTTCGTCCAGATCGGGCTCGTCGCCCTCGCGATCGTCGCGGCCCTCATCGGGATCGTCGTTTACGGCCTCTCCGAGGGCTCGGTCGTGCACGACATGAACTACCAGGGCTTCGACAACAAGTGACCGAGGCCTCTCCTCCCGCGAAGAAGCCACGAAAGGGACCCTCGCTGAGAGCGCGCCTCGCCTTCTCGGTCGGGCTCGTCGTTGCGGTGCTCGCCTCGCTCGAGGCGCTCGCGCGGATCGCCGGAGCGGGCGATCCCACGGCCTTCGGGGGCTCGAGGCTCCAGTACCAGCAGATCTACCCGCCTCTCTTTCGCGTCGATGAGAGGAGACCGGACCGCGCGAGGCCGCGCGACCCGCGCCTCGTCGATCGCTCGTTCTCGCTCCGCGCTCCTCCCGGGCGAGTCTTCGTCTTCGGAGAGTCTGCCGCCTTTGGCCTCGGATTGAGCGAGAACGCCTCCTTCTCGCGAGCGCTCGAGCGCGACCTCCGGGCGCTCGGCTCGCCGCTCGAGGTCGTGAACGTCGGGATCGTCGCCCTCGACTCGAGGCAGGTCCGCTTCTGCGTCGAGGAGTGCGCGAAGGCCTACCGCCCCGAGTGGGTCGTCCTCCACGTCGGGAACAACGAGTTCCTCGAGCTCCACGCGCTCCGCTTCCTCGAGGCGACGGGGAAGAAGCCATTCGCCGTCTCGCTGGACGAGAACTTGCGGCGCTCGCGGCTCTACCTCGCACTCAAGAACATGAGCATCGAGGCGAGGAACCGGGAGCTCACCGCGCAGACCTTCTCGACCGCCGCTCTCCGTCTCTCGGAGCGGCAGCTCGTCGAGACGAAGGGGGTCCTGGTCTCCCGGGAAGAGCGTGCGTCTGGCGAGCGAAGAAGGACCTCGCGGAGACGCGGATCTGGTTCGAGACCGCCGTCGATCGCGACCCGCACCTGCGGCGCTGCCTGCCGGCCATGAACGCGAACGTGCGCTCGCTCTCGTTCGAGACGGGGGCCGCTCTCGTGGACGGGGCCGGGGTCCTCGCGGAGGCCTCTCCCGACGGCGTCCTCGGGTTCGAGATGCTCTACGACTACGTCCACTTCACTCCCGAGGGAGCGGAGCGGCTCGGGGCCGCTCTCGCGGGAGCGATCCTGGGGAAGAAGGACGAGGAGACGGCTCCTCTCGTCGAGAAGCGGCGCGCTCTCCTCGCCTCTCGCGCGAAGGACGCGCTCGAGGTCTGGGAGTATCTCGGCTGGAACGCCGACCGCGCGCTCCTCGCGGATCGCGATCTCTGGAAGTACGAGAAGGCGAGCGAAGCTCTCGGGAAGAAGGCCGAGGAGAACACGGCTTCTCCCGAGGAGCTCGTGTGGGCCGCGAACGGGCTCGCTCTCGCGGTCGGGGGCGAGGCGCGCGCGCGGGACCTCTACGCGAGAGCGAAGGCGGCCTCGCCCGAGCTCGCTCCCGTGATCGAGGCCAACTTGCGCTGGCTCGACTCTCGCTGAGAGTCTTTCGGTAGTCTTCTTCCAGGGAGAGAGATCGCCATGGCCGAAGTCGTCGTCACCTCCACCGGACCTCGCCTCGAGCAGGCGATCGCGACGGGGAAGCACGAGCTCGCGGGAGACGAGCCCGCGGAGCTCGGGGGAGACGACACCGGTCTCTCTCCCTACGACTTCCTCCTCGCGGGGCTCGGGAGCTGCACTTCCATGACTCTCCTCCTCTACGCGCGCCGGAAGAAGTGGCCGCTCGAGCGCGTCACGGTCAAGCTCCGCCACAAGAAGGTCCACGCGACCGACTGCGAGGACTGCGAGACGAAGGACGACATGCTCGACGAGATCGAGCGCGACGTCCACCTCGAGGGCCCGCTCGACCAGGAGCAGCGCGGGCGCCTCATCCAGATCGCGAACAAGTGCCCCGTCCACAAGACGCTCACGAGCGAGATCGCGATCAAGACGCGCGAGGTCTGATCTCGCCTCCCAGCGCGGCCGTCCCGACGAGGTGGTCGAAGACCGGGAACGTGATGTTGAAGTTGACCTCCGTCATGCGCCCGGGGTCGTGGCGGAGCCGGTGCCGCGCCGCGGCCTTTCCCAACAGGGGAATTCGCGAGAGAGCGTCGATCGGCGCGAGGTGGTAGCTCGCGTGCAGCCATTCGTAGAGGAGGTAGTAGGAGACGGCCGTCGCGAGGAAGATGAGCCCCACGTTCTTCCCGAGAGCGAGCCCGACGAGCACGTAAGCGGGCGAGGTGAGCGCGAGCATGACGAGGAACGCCCACGCGGGGAAGACGACGAAGCGCATCTCGGACGTCGAGCTCGCGCGCATGCTCTCGCTCCTGAAGTAAGCGTGGTGGAGGAGCGTGTGCCTCGCGAAGAGGATCCCGAGGCCGCGCGTCTTCCGGTGCATCGGGACTCTGTGGAAGAGGTACTCGAAGAAGTTCGCGAACAGGAAGCCCGCCGGGACGACGGCGAGCTCTCGCGGCTCGAGACCTCGCACGAACGAGAGCGCTCCCGCGATCGCTCCGAGCGCGAGGACGTGGACGGAGAGCGCGTGAAACGCGAAGGAGTATCGGGGGAGCGGGCTCGCGGTGATGTCTTCTCGGGTCCTGAGCACGTCTCGAGTCTATACGAGGAGAGAGTCGGGGCGAGACCATTCGAACCGCTCTCTCCGGGGAGAACGAGACCGACGCCCCGACCTCTCGAGGGGAGAGCCCGAATGGACGGGCGTCTTGCATCGATGGCCTCGAACGACAGAGACCGCTCCCGAAGCGGTCTCCCCGTCGGGAGGCTGCACCGTGTACCTCGCTGACCTCCCGGAAGGCCTTCTCTTTCGGCACCGTGTCGGCCGAGGTGATCGAGGCGCTCGACGACGCACCGGGCGCGCTCGTTCTGCACTGGCCGGTCGACCTGCGAGACGGACGAAGGGAGATCGTCGCGGTCCTCGAGCACCTGCGCACTGCGGGTGCCCTCGCCGTACGCATCGAGCAGTCGAAGGTGGGCTGGGAAGTCGCTGTCCGGCGAGGACCCGATCGTGCTCGACGGTTCCTGCGGCAGCCGCCTCAGCGAAGGCCCGCCGGGTCCGTCGTCACTCGCCGCGTTCGGGCGCGAGGTCTCGAGCACGCTCCGTCGCGCGCACGACGGCCTTGATGAGAGTCACGCGCAGCTTCCCCTCCTCGAGCTCGAGGAGCCCATCGACGGTGCAGCCGGCGGGAGTCGTGACCGAGTCCTTGAGGAGAGCCGGATGCTCTCCCAGCTCGAGCACCATGCGAGCGGCGCCGAGGACGGTCTGCGCCGAGAGGAGCGTCGAGACGTCGCGCGGGATCCCGACCTTCACGCCGGCTTCCGCGAGGCTCTCGATGACGAGGTAGATGTAAGCCGGCCCGCTCCCCGAGAGGCCGGTCACGGCGTCCATGAGCTTCTCGTCCAGCACGGTCGACCGCCCGACCGCGTCGAAGACCTCGCGCGCCAGTCTCAAGTGAGCGTCGGTCGCGTGGCGCCCCCTCGCGACGACCGTCATGCCTTCTCCCAGGAGACAAGGAGTGTTCGGCATCGCGCGCACGACGGCGATCTCGCCTCCGAGCGCGTCCTCGATCGCGGCGGTCGTGACCGACGCCGCCACGGAGACGACGAGCGCCTGCTTCGGGACGCGCCCGGCGATGTCCGAGAGGACGCCCCGCACGACGCTCGGCTTCACGGCGATCACGACGAGCGCCGCATCGCGCACCGCCTCCGCGTTCGAGCGAGCGACGCCGATCCCGAGCGAGCGGAGCCTCTCGTGCGACTCCTCGTGGCCGGTCGTGCCGACGACGGAGCCCGCCGCGACGCCTCCGCGCTCCATGAACCCGCGGATGAGCGCCTCCCCGATCTTCCCGACGCCGAGCACGGCGATCTTCCCGAAAGCGAGCACTCTGACCTCGACGGCGCATTCTAAGGCCGCGCGGGCTTCAAAGACCGGGCGACTTCAATTAGAGTTGGCGTCCCCGGGAGCCAGCCGGCTAGCGGGCGGAGCGGAGGTCACTTGAAGAAACGGCCCGCGCGCGAGCCCGCGCCGAGCGAGGCGTCCGCCGCCCCGAGCGGGCCCCGGTCGCCGCGCGAGGTCATGGCCTTCCTCGCGGGGCTCGCGGCGCTCGGGTGCGCGGCGGCGGCCGGATATGGCGGGCATCTCAAGTGGTCGGGCCCGACGCTCGCCGTGCTCTTCGTGACCGGGTCGGCCGAGTGCCTCCTCGCGATCGCCTTCCTCGTGTGGGCGGCCTTCTCCGAGAACAAGCGCGTCCTGCTCATGGTGCCCGCGGTCCTCGTCTCGGTCGTCGCCGCGACCTTCTTCGCCG
>JACQDU010000537.1 GCA_016200955.1 bacterium | reverse complement strand
TCGGCGTCGAGGGAGACGTCTACTTCCTGACCATGGAGCTCGTCCCGGGCGGCCTCACGCTCCACAAGCAGTGGAAGGACGCCAAGACGGCGCCCGCGCTCCTCGCGCGCATGTCCCAGGTCGCAGAGGTCGCTCGCGCGATCGACCACGCGAACGCGCGCGGCGTCATCCACCGCGACCTGAAGCCCGCGAACGTCCTCGTCACCCCCGAGGGCCGCACGCTCGTCGCGGACTTCGGCCTCGCGAAGGACGAGGAGGACGTCTTCGGTCTCACGCGCTCGGACGACCGGCTCGGGACGCCCCTCTTCATGGCGCCCGAGCAGGTGAGGCGAGGCTCGCTCGCGGCCGACCACCGTCTCGACGTCTGGTCCCTCGGGGTCATGACGTTCGTCGCCGCGACGGGCCGCTATCCCTTCCGCGGCCGCACGATCATGGACCTCTACATGAAGATCCTCCACGACGAGCCCGACTGGGAGGGCCTTCGCTCCGAGGCCCCGAGCCGCGAGGGGTACGGCGTGGCTCCGCCTCCGCGCGAGATCCAGGAGATCGAGAAGCGCCTCTCCGAGACGCCGGCGACCGTGCTGCTCCCGGGATCGAAGCCGAACGAGGCGGGGGAGAAGACCGAGAAGCCCGGAGGAGGGGCCGTCGCGCCGCTCGCGTCCCGACCCTCCTTGCCGCCGCTTCCCGCGGGACCGCCGCCGTTCGCGCCGCCCCGCGACACCGAGGGAGTCGTGCCGCGCGACCTCCGGCTCGTGATCGGGATGGCCCTCGCGAAGGAGCCGCAGAAGCGCTACGCGACCGCGGGCGCGCTCGCGCGCGACCTCGAGCGCTTCCTGAAAGGAGAGCCCGTCGGCGCTCGCCCGCCGGGCAAGCTCGAGCTCCTCGTGCGGCGCGCGCGGCGCGTGCGCGTCGCGATCCTCGCGGGGGCGCTCGCTCTCCTTCTCCCGTTGCTCGTCTACCTCGAGAAAGCGCGCGAGGACGCGAACGAGCGCGCGGCGCAGGAGCAGAAGCAGAAGGAGGAGGAGGCCAAGCGCAAGCTCGAGGCGGAGTCGCGCGCCCGGCGGGAGAAGGCCGCGCGCGAGGCGAACGAGGAGGTCGACCGGATCTGGTCGCGCGAGATCCTCGGAGCTCCCACGATCGACTCCTACAAGAAGGCGGCGAGCGAGCTCACTCCGGTCTGCGAGCGCTACCCCGACCAGCCAGCGCCGTTCGTCAAGCGAGGGCTCGCGCACGCGTTCGCGCTCGAGGAGGACGAGGCCTGGAAGGACCTCGGGCGAGCGCAGGCGAACCTCGCGGCGAACCCCGGCCTCTCGGCGGACGTCGCGCGCTCGGGCGTGCTCCTCGCGCTCCTCCACAACGACCCGGCGAGCGCGGCGAGCCTCGCGAAGACCGGCCTCGCGGCGATCAAGGGGAGCGGCGAGGAAGCTCCCGCGGGCGACGAGGCGAGGCTCCGCGTCGCTCTCTCGCGCGTCCTCCTCGAGCTCGGCTCTCTACGGGAGAGCGAGGAGCAGATACTCCCTCTCCTGCGCCCGAACGGGACCGTCGCGGAGACGTGGGCGCTCGGCGCGGAGGTCGCCCTCGCGCGAGGAGACCCCGCGCTCGCGGCGATCCGCGCCGGTCGCGCGAGGGAGCTCGCGCCCGACGACCCGGAGGTCGCGACGGCGCTCGGCCTCGTCTCGCTCGCCCGGGGCGAGCCCGAGCGGGCGGCGTCGGCCCTCCGCGAGGCACGCGAGGCATTCGGCACGCGAGCTCCCACCGAGGCGCGCTTCTTCTACGACCTCGCGAGGAACCGGAGGCTCGACCGCGCGCATCCGGACATCCCGGGCTCGATCCTCGCCGACGACCGGGCCGGCGTCCTCGCGCCGTGGTCGCCGATCCCGTGGTTCTGGCGCGGCGACACCGAGCTCAGGAAGCAGCACGAGCTCGCGTCGGCGATCGACGACTTCGACCGTTGCATGAAGCGAGACCCGACGTTCGACGAGGCGGCGGAGCTGCGCTCGGACCTCCTCCTCG
>JACQDU010000536.1 GCA_016200955.1 bacterium | reverse complement strand
GAGCTCGTCGATCGGGAGCTCCTGGGCAGCGGCCATCAGCGACTCCATCGTCGTCCGGAAGCCGCGCAACGCCTTGACTGCGGCCGTGCCGACGCCGGCCGCTTCGGGATCCGCCATCGATTCCCAGAGCGAGCCGCCGACCGTGTCGGCGTGGGTGACGAGCCGCTGCAGCGACGTGTCGCCGATCCCACGCCGCGGTCGGTTCGCGATCCGCAACAGCGCGACGGCATCCGAAGGGTTGTCGAGGACGGAGAGATAAGCCACCGCATCCTTGATCTCCGCGCGCTCGTAGAAGCGCGGGCCGCCGATCACCTGGTACGGCACGTCCTGGCGGACGAGCACGTCCTCGAGCACGCGCGATTGCGCGTTCGTGCGGTAGAAGACCGCGATCTCGCTCGCCGAGGTCCCTTCTTCCACGGGCCGTGCAATCTCGGCCGCGACGAAGCGCGCCTCGGCGTGCTCGTCCTCGACCTCGGTCACCTGCACCGGGTCGCCCTCGCCGAGCTCGGAGAACAGCCGCTTCGGCTTGCGCTCCCGATTGTTCTCGATCAGCGAGTTCGCCGCGCCGAGAATCGCGTTCGTCGAGCGGTAGTTCTGCTCGAGCGCGATCGTGCGCGCCCCGGGAAAGTCGCGCTCGAAGTCCATGATGTTCGAGATGTCGGCGCCACGGAAGGCATAGATCGACTGGTCCGGGTCTCCAACGGCGAAGACGTTTTGGTGCTCGGCGGCGAGCAGCTGCAGGAGCCGGTACTGCGCATGGTTCGTGTCCTGGTATTCGTCCACGAGCACGTAACGCAAGCGCTTCGCGAGCTCCGAGCGGACCTCGTCGTCTCGCTCGAGGAGGCGGACCGACTCCGCGACGAGGTCGTCGAAGTCGAGCGCGTTCCTCTGCCGCGCGAGGAGCCGGTAGATCGGGAGCGCGCGCGCCGCGGCCTGCTCGAGGTCCGTCCCGCGAGCGAGCACCGCGTCCTGCTCCGCATTCGCCTGCGGCGAATGCTTGACGAGGGCTTCCTTCGCTCGCCCGATCGCGTGCGCGAGGAGAGGGGGAGAGAAGCGCTCGAGCGAGACCCTCGCGGCGATCGCCGCCTCTCGCACGAGAGCGAGCCGGTCGTCGTCGTCGAGGATCGAGAAGCCCGGCTCGAAGCCGATCCGCTCCGCGTTCGCTCTCAGGAAGCGGGCGGCGAAGGAGTGGAAGGTCGCGATCGCGACCTCGCACGCAGGTGGGGCCGCCTTTCTCCCCTTGGCTTTCTTACCCGAAGAAAGCGGCGGGATGAGGGCGGCCACGCGCTCCCGCATCTCGCGGGCGGCCTTGTTCGTGAACGTGATCGCGACGATCGCGTCGCGAGGGACGCCCGTGGCCACGAGGTGAGCCACGCGCCGCGTGACGACGCGCGTCTTCCCCGAGCCCGCCCCCGCGAGGATCAGGAGAGGGCCGTCCCGATGGAGGACGGCCTCCCGCTGCTCCGGCGTGAGGCCGGAGGTGATGTCGATCGTCATGGGCTTCCCTGAGCGCGTTCTAACCGCAGGGTCCGACAGCTGAGCGTCGGAGCGCAGGAGGGAACCGACCGACTCGGCCACCGGCTTGATAGGGCTCGCCTTCACGGCTACGATTCCGCGAGCTAGGGGACTCCCCGGAGTGTCCGGGGACATCGATCGAGCGCGGGGAGTCATGGGCGACGAGCAGAAGATCAAGGTCCAGTGCCTCTGTGGCAAGCGTTACAAGGTCTCGATCGAGAAGTCGGGCTCCGAGGTGAGCTGCGGCAACTGCGGCGCCTCCCTCACGATCCCGAAGCCCCAGAGCGTCACCGGCCGCACGCGGAAGCTGATCCTCGCCGAGCTCGGCATCGACGCCGAGGCCGAGGAGAAGAAATACAAGGACGAGGTCGCGAAGGAGAACGCCTCCTCCTCCGGCGACCGCGTCTACAACTGCATGAAGTGCGACGTGAAGATCAAGGCGTCCGACCTCAAGGGCTGCTACGTGAAGGGCGAGCTCATCTGCAAGGGCTGCCAGGCCAGCTCGCTCATCGAGGACCGCCGCCTCGCCGAGGAAGCGCTCGCGGCGACGGGCAAAGACAGGAAGAAGCAGAAGGCGCACGAGCGCGTCCTCAAGACCCGGGAGACGACCGCCGCCGTCTGGAAGGGCTTCAAGTACGGCATCCTCGTCTTCGTCGGCTTCGGCGGCCCGATCTGGGGCCTCGGCGGAGGCTGGATCAAGGCCCTCGCCGTCGGGCTCGTGCTCGGAGCGGCCGTCGGGTTCTACGTGCACAACCGCGAAGTGACCTGACACGCGTCCGGCATCGCGTCAGCCTCGATTCCGGAAAACAGGAGACGGCAACCGGTACCCGGAGACCGGTGACCGGGAACCGGCAACCGATGACCGGCATCCGGTGACCGACACGCGACCAGCGCCGCGAGACGCTCGCCGCTCTATCATGTGAGCCCATGTTCCCGGAAGTCGTCTCCTCCGCTCTCGCCGTCACGCTCGCCGGCCTCGTCCACCGGCACGGGAGGGCCGTCCGCGACCACCGCGCGGGGCCGAAGGCGGACGCGCTCCTCCACGCGACGACCGCCGACGGGTGGAGGATCGCGCTCCATCACTGGGAGCCCAGGAGCGCGCGCCGGGGAGAGCCCGTGCTCCTCTGCCACGGTCTCGCGTCGTGCGCGGCGACGTGGGACCTCGGGCGCGGGCCGTCCCTCGCGCGCTGGCTCGCGGCTCGCGGCCACTCCGTCTTCGCCCTCGAGCTCCGCGGCGCGGGAGAGAGCGACCGCCCGCGCCCCTTCGGCGCTCGCGCCTACGGCTTCGGCGTCCACGAGTACCTGACCGCCGACATCCCCGCGGCGGTCGAGCGCGTCCTCGAGGCCTCGGGAGCCGAACGCCTCCACTGGATCGGCCACAGCATGGGAGGGATCCTCGCCCTCGCGCTCGCCCCG
>JACQDU010000585.1 GCA_016200955.1 bacterium | reverse complement strand
CCCTCCGGCATCGACACGCACCTCGATGGGGAAGGGTCCCGACCCTCCGGCATCGAGGCGCCATGTCGGCGGGGGAGGGTCCCGACCCTCCGGCATCGACACGCACCTCGATGGGGAAGGGTCCCGACCCTCCGGCATCGAGGCGCCATGTCGGCGGGGGAGGGTCCCACCCCTCGCTCCCGCGCTTGGCGTCTTAGCGCCTTGGCGGCGACTTACTTACCTCGTTTGACAACCCTTCGCCGGGGGGCTAGTCTGGGGCCCGGTTCCGCGGCGGTTCCGTCCCGTAAGGGTCCATGCGAGAGGCGAATGTCGCCAAGCGCCATTCGTGCTCGCGGGCCCGAGCATCGGGGTCCGGGAAGGCGCCGGCGCGGGTCCATCGAGGGACGGCGGCGCGATGCCGACTTCACAGGCTGAGATCGATTTCGGCCGGGCCGTCCTCGCGCGACGCCTCGCGACCGAGGACCACATCCGGGAGTGCGTCGCGATCCAGCAACGCCTCCCGCAGCCGCTCCACCTGGGAGCGATCCTCGTCAAGAAGGGCTACCTGAGAGAGCAGGACGCGCGCGACCTCCTCGCGGAGATGGCGGCGTCGAGCGGGGTCGCGGGCTCGGGCTTCTCGAGGCCCGCCGCGGCGCCGGTCCCGCCGGGATATCCTCCGCCTCCGAGCACCACGGGGAGCGGAGTCCAGCGAGCGCCCGGACAGGTCGCCGCGGTCTGCGCGACTTGCGGGGCTTCGTTCCCGGCGCCAGCCTCGCAGGCCGGGCAGCGCTTCCGTTGCCGCGCGTGCGGAGCGACCGTGGTCGTGCCGGGGCCGCTCCCGCAACCCGGGAGCTACTACGGGAACCCGCCGAGCGGGCTCGTGCGTCCTCCTCAGGGCTCGGGGCCGTCGAGCTCGTCCTTCCCGTCGCGCGGGGCGAAGCCGGACGGGAAGAACGGCGGCCTCCACCGGACGCAGGTCGTCGAGCCCGCGCAGATCGCTCCCCAGGTCTTCCCCGTCGTGGCGCCGAGCTCCGGCTTCGGCAGCTCTCCGGTCTCGGAGACTTCGTCTCCGCGCGTCCTCGCCGCGGACATACCGGCGACCGACTCGCCCGGGCCTCGCGGGACGCAGCGGCAACGCTCGGACATGGGCGCCGCGCCCAAGAGCGCTGCCGGCGTTCACGCTCCGCTCGCCACGGGGCCGCCGCCCGAGTCGAACCTCGCGCCCGACGACCCGATCGCTCACGTCATGGAAGCGAGGCGGAACGCCGACGGGACGGTCGAGACGGTCTTCGGGCCCTACGACATCGTCCGCGAGATCGCTCGCGGCGGCATGGGCGTCGTCTACCGCGCCCGGCAGCGCGATCTCAAGCGCATCGTCGCTCTCAAGGTGATGAAAGAAGGCGAGGGCGCCTCCAAGAAGCAGATCAAGCGCTTCCAGAGAGAGACGGAGACGGCCGCGAAGCTCCAGCACCCGAACATCGTCGCGGTCCACGAGGTCGGCTGCCACCAGGGCTTCCATTACTTCACCATGGACCTGATCGAGGGCGACGCCCTCGACCAGATCGTGAAGCGCGGGGAGAAGATGGAGATCCCGCGCGTCCTCCAGATCGTCGAGGAAGTCGCGCAGGCCGTCCACTACGCCCACGGCAAGGGGATCATCCACCGCGACCTGAAGCCCGCGAACATCCTCCTCGACACGGACGGGCACCCGAAGGTCACGGACTTCGGCCTCGCGAAGTCGATCGACCACAAGTCCATGCTCACGCGCGCGGGAGCCGCGGTCGGGACGCCGTTCTACATGCCTCCCGAGCAGACCCGCGGCGACAACGACATCGACCAGAGAGCGGACGTCTACGCCCTCGGCGTGATCCTCTACGAGCTCCTCACGCTCAAGGTGCCGTTCCGCGGCGAGACGACGATGGAGGTCTACCACAAGATCCTCGAGGAGGAGCCCGTCCCGCCGAGGCAGCACGACCCCAAGATCCCGCCCGACGTGCAGACGATCTGCCTCAAGGCCATGGACAAGGAGGCGGCCCGCCGCTACCAGACCGCGAAGGACCTCGCGGACGACGTCGCGCGCTTCATCCAGGGAGAGCCGATCGCCGCGCGTCCCATGAACGCGCTCGAGAGGCTCTGGAAGAGGGCGAAGAAGAACCTCCTGGCCGTCGTCGTGAGCTCGATCCTCGTCGTCGCGGTCGCCGGCTGCCTCGCGGGAGTCCTGATCTGGCGCCACCAGCGAGACGCGAAGGAGTGGAGGGCCGCGAAGGACCGGGAGTGGGACCGCTTCAAGACCGACGTGGACAACCAGACGATCACGGTCCGCTCGCAGATCAACGACGCGATCTCGAAGCTCAAGGGAGACCACGACCCCGCGAACGCGCGCGCCGTTCTCGCCGCGGCGATCGACGCGCTCGACAACCTCCCGAAGATCGGCTCCGCGTTCCAGAAGTACAACACGAAGGCCGAGACCGACCAGTACATCGCGTCCCAGGCCCCGCGCCTCGCCGCGATCTACCGCGACGCCTGGCGCGAGATGGGGAACGCCTGGCAGGCGACCACCGACAACCCGGAGGCCTTCTCCGAGGCCCTCAAGGCTTACCGGAAGGCGCTCGAGCACGACGGGCAGTCCAAGGAGAGCCTCGACGTCCTCCTCGCGATCGCGAGGGTCCAGGCGAAGAAGGGCTCCCACGACGAGTCGCTCGCGACGCTCGGGCAGATCCTCGAGAAGGAACCGAGCCACGCGAAGGCCCTCCTCGAGCGCGGGAGCGTCCACGACCTCCGCCACGAGCACAAGAAGGCGATCGAAGACTACTCGCGCGTGATCGAGAAGGAAGCGGACGCGAACGACGCTTACCTGAGACGCGGCGGGTCCTTCTTCGAGCTCCACCAGTACGAGGAAGCGCGCAAGGACTTCGAGCACGTCATCGAGCACCGCGAGCAGGACTGGAACGCTTACATCTGGCGCGGGCGCGTGCGGCAAGCTCTCGGCGATTACGGCGGCGCGAACGACGACATCTCCGAGGCGATCGAGCTCCAGCCTTCTTTCCCGGACGGTTACTTCTACAGGGCCGAGCTCTGCTTCGCGCAGAGGAAGCTGACCGAGGCGATCAAGGACTACGAGGTCGCGATCACGCGCTCGAGCACCTACTACCAGGCTTACCTCGGGAAGGCGCGCGCGCTCGAGTGGACCCTCGAGGACACGCAGGCGGCGCAGCAGTACGAGGACGTCCTCAAGGCGACGGATCGGGACGCCCAGGCCGTGCGCCCGCTCGCTCTCGCGGCGAAGGCCCGGCTCCTCGCGGCGAAGAGCGATCCGCTCGAGGTCCTCGCGGAGTGCGACCTCGAGTATCGGGAGGAGAAGGCGGAGAAGGGCGGCCCGCTCGGCCCGCCTCCGCCGCTCGCGGAGCTCGCTTCTCGCTCGGAGCCCGTGCGCGCTCAGCGGGAGAAGAAGGCGCGCGAGGCTTACGACGAGGCGCTCAAGCTCTCGCCCCGGCTCCTCCCGGCGCTCGTCGGGCGAGCGAAGCTCGCGCTCGCGTCGAGCGACCTCCCGCTCGCGAAGAAGGTCCTCGAGACGGCCGAGTCCGTCCTGGGAGAGAGGCCGTGGCCCCAGGCGAGGCCCCAGGGTGAGTCGCGCGACCCCGACCTCGCGGAGGTCATCGCGCTCCGGGGACGCGTGGCTCTCGTCGAGAAGGACATCGCGGGAGCGACCTCGCGCTTCGCGAGCGCGCTCGGGGCCGACCGCGAGTGCGCTCTCGCGCTCGCGGGGCTCGGAGCCGCTTACGCGGCGCAGGGGAACGACCTCGGGACGAGGGCCGTGAGCTCGACCTTCTTCCGGGCCGCTCGCCTCAAGGCGGGGTACGACCCGCGCGTCGGCATCGAGCGCTCGAAGGACGAGAGGCCGGCGGACGAGGAGGTCTTCTTCTTCCAGTACGGCCTCACGCAGTCCCACGAGGCGGAGCGGGCGAAGAAGCCGGACTTCTACACGCAGGCGCGGCAGTCCTTCGCGCGCGCCCTCGCGAAGGACCCGGCTCACGCGACCGCGAGGCTCGAGCGCGGGCGGCTCGCCGCGGACTGGAAGGCCTGGGACCTCGCCCTCGAGGACGCGAACAGGGCGATCGAGGCCGACCCGTTCCTGCGAGAGGCCTACGAGCTGCGAGGCTTCCTCTACGGGCGCGACCTCCCTATCTCTCCCGACCCGAAGACGCAGCGACCGAAGGCGCTCCGCGACCCCGCGAAGGCGATCCTGGACTTCACGCGAGCGATCGATGTCGCCGAGTCCCCCGAGGACGCGGCCTCGGCGCGCTACGGGCGCGCTCTCGCGCGGACGGGGCTCGACCCCGCGGAGGCGGATGGCGCCTCCTGCAACGCCTCTCCCGACGCGACGGCGCTCAAGGAAGCCGCCCTCGACCTCGAGGAGGCGATCCGCTGGATCCCGCAGGACCTCCTCCGCTGGATGAGGGACGAGCGGACGCGGACCGAGCGCATCACGGACGCATCCTCGGTCTACAAGCTCTACGCGTGCGTCGCGAAGCGCCTGGGAGACGCGGACGGCTACAGGGCCGCGCTCAAGAAGGCCGCGTCGGTGCGCGAGAACGCGTGCCTCGCGGCGAAGGACGCGCTCGAGGCGGGCAGGACGCTCGTCCAGCAGCGGCGCTACCCCGAGGCGGTGGCCGCGTTCGACCGCTCGATCGCCCTCGACCCCGAGCTCTCCGAGGCCTACTACGAGCGCGGGACCTGCTACCTCAAGATCGGGAACTTCGTCCCCGGGATCCTCGACTTCTCGCGCGCGCTCGAGCTGAACCCGCGCTACGCGGACCAGTTCTACAACAAGGTCTACCAGGTCAGCTACGTCGTGGACCTCCAGCGCGTGATCACGGAGCTCAACAAGATCGTCGCGGACCACCCCGATGTGTCTTACGTGATCTTCCTGCGCGGCTTCTTCTACGTCGCGAAGACCGAGTTCAAGAAGTACGACCACGCGGACATCGAGGCGGGCCTGCGCGACTTCGACCGGACGCTCCAGCTGAACCCGAAGCACGTGACGGCCGTCGTCTACCGCGGCTTCCTGCACTACAAGGCGGCCCAGATCGCCGAGGGCGCTTCGCGGCAGGCCGAGTTCGAGCGGGCTCTCGCGGACTACGCGCTCACGATCGAGCGAGACCCGGCCAGCGGGATCGCGCACTTCCTCCGGGCGATGTGCTACTCGGTGCTCTCGGCCGAGCCCGGGATCACGCCCGAGGAGAAGGTGAAGCGAGTCGACCAGTCCGTCGAGGAGCTCAGGGTCTCGATCGAGGAGAAGGACTTCAAGGGCTTCGACCGCGTGAAGAACGACCACGGGTTCGACGCGGTGAGGAAGGATCCGAGGGTCGAGAGGCTCGTGAAGGGCAAGTAAGGGCGGGGAGCGCTTCGCTCGGGGCGGGGCGGCCAAGAAGGGGACTCGAAAAGTAACGCGAGATGGCGCAGCTCATCATCGTCGAGGGACCGAACCGGGGAAAGACGTTCGACCTCGGCAAGAAAGACACGCTCGGACGAGCGGAGGCTTGCTCCATCTTCCTGAACGACCGCCGCGTGTCGGACGAGCACGCGGAGATACGCCTCCGTAAGAACGGCTACGAGATCGTCAACCTCGACAACACCAAGAGCCTCCTCGTGAACGGCGAGGTCTTCAAGCAGACGCGCCTCCAGCACGGCGACTGGATCACGATCGCCGACACGACGCTCGTCTTCTCCGAGGACTCGGAGCCGCGCGACAAGAAGCCGCTCGACGTGCAGGCGATCGACACGGACGACCTCGGGCGCTCGCAGATCCAGGCTCGCCTGAAGTCGTTCGAGGACGCCGACTCGGTCATAGAGAGCCTCGAGCGAGGCTCCCAGGTCGCGGACACGCGGCTGAAGACCCTTTACAGCCTCGCCCACAAGCTCTCGACGGCCATGGAGCTCAGGAAGCTGGTCGAGAGGCTCGCCGAGGAGACGCTCGAGCTCTTCAAGGCCGACCGCTCGACCGTCATGCTCACCGTGGACGAGGACGGCCGGAAGGTCCGCCCGGTCGTGACGCGCTACAAGGACGGCGAGCGCGAGGGCGAGGACACGCAGATCTCCCGCACGATCGTCAAGGAGGTCTTCTCCTGCAAGGATGCGATCCTCTGCACCGACGCCCTCGACGACGCGCGCTTCCTCTCGGGGAAGTCGATCGTCGACCAGAACGTCCGCTCGTTCATCTGCGCCCCTCTCGTGCATCAGGGGAAGATGACCGGGATCCTCCAGATCGACAGCACGCGGGAGCAGACGTTCTCGCAGGAAGACCTCGAGCTCGCGACGGCCGTCGCGCAGTTCGCTTCCGTGCTCATCGAGAACTCGAAGGCTTACAGGAAGCGGCAGGAATACAACCAGACGCTGTTCCACCTCTCGAAGGCGACCAAGAGGATCTCGAGCTTCCTCGACCGCGACCGGATCCTGAAGGAGGTCGTCAAGCTCGCGTGCATGATCCTCTCGTGCACGAAGTCGAGCGTCGTGCTCAAGAACCCCGAGACGGGCCGCCTCCGGCTCGAGTCCGTGCAGGGCATGACGAAGGACGTGTGGGCGAAGATCCGCGGGACCGAGATCGGCGAGCGCTTCGTGAAGAAGGTCGTCGAGGAGGGCATGCCGCTCCTGATCCCCGACGTGCGCGAGCTCGGGATCGAGCCAAACCCGCGCTACCAGACGCAGAGCTGTCTCATCGTGCCGATCATCCAGGGGGAAGGACAGGAGAGCGCCGAGGTCGTGGGCGCGATCTGCGTGGCCGACAAGTCCATGCAGAACTCGGGCGGGGCCTTCTCGGGAACGGACCAGAAGGTCCTCGACATCCTGGCGTCCCACACCGCGATCGCGCTCAACAACGCCGAGCTCTACGAGAGGGCGACGGTGGACGTGCTCACGCGCGTCTTCGTGCGCCGCTACTTCTTCCAGAAGCTCGAGGACGAGCGCCGCTCGGCCGAGAAGCGGCACTCGCCCCTCTCCCTCCTCATGCTCGACCTCGACAACTTCGGGCAGGTCAACAAGAGCTACGGGATCCAGGCCGGAGACCAGGTCCTCCGCACGGTCGGAGCGACCATGAAGAAGTGCGTGCGCCCCGAGGACACGGTCGCTCGCTACGGCGGCGAGGAGTTCGCCGTGATCCTCCCCGGAGCGGACCAGGAGCGCGCGCACATGATCGCCGAGCGCATCCGCGCGGCGATCGAGGCGGAGCCGATCCCGATCTCCGCCGAGGGCGAGGAGCTCCACGAGATCAAGAAGACGACCTCGATCGGGGCCGTGACCTTCCAGCCCGGCGACTCGCGCGACCTGCTCATCAAGAAGGCCGACGCCGCCGTCCGATGGGCGAAGGCCCAGGGGAAGAACCGCGTCGAGGTCTGGAACGAGAGCATCGCCAAGAAGCTGCGCCGCACCTCTCCCGGCGGGCGCTCGCCCGAGGATGCTCCGCCGGCGGCGCTCGGGCCGGAGAGCGACGTCGCCGCCGTCGCCGAGCCCGACGGCGGCTGAGCGTGTGGACGACGTGTCCTCGATGCCTCGGGTCTCGAAGGGATCCCGAGGGGCACGACGAGTGTCTCCTGTGCCACGGAGACGGCGGGGTCGAGGCGCCGGAGCCGGACTCGGACGACGAGAGCGCGCTCGAGGACCTCGACGTCGCGGACGAGGACTGACGGCGCTCACTCACCATTCGCAACATCTTCGCGACCTTCGTAGTCGTCGATGGATTGGTCGATCGAGTCATTGAAGATCGATCATTGAAGATCGTGCGTGCCGGGACTCGCCCTCAGTCATCAATGTTCAATGATCAATGGACCGATCGACCAATACGCGCATCGTGTAGGCCTTGTCAACTG
>JACQDU010000062.1 GCA_016200955.1 bacterium | reverse complement strand
CGCTCGTCTCCCGGCCCGAGGAGGAGGCTCGGCGAGACGACGACCACGGGGACCTTCGCTCGCTCGCCCGACTCGAGGCGCACTCCGAGAGAGGCCGCCTCGAGCGCGAGCCGCTCGGCGAAGATCTTCGAGAGGTAGTAAGGCCACGCTCGCACGACCTCGACCGCGTCGGGCGCCCGCTCGTCCTTGATCGGGTCGGGCGAGTCGGAGACGGCCGTCGTCCCCGAGGTCGAGACGTGCACGAAGCGAGAGACCTTCGCCCGGGCCGCCGCTCGCAGCACGTTCCGGGCGCCGTCCACGTGCACGAGGTAGAGCTCGTCCGCCGCCTCGGGCGCTCGATCGACGCGGCCGGCGAGGTGGATGACTCTCGTGACTCCCCGGAAGGCGGCGTCGAGGGAGCCAGCTTCCACGACATCGCCGATCGCGACCTCGATCCCGCGCGCTTTCAGGTCGGGACGAGGCCGCCTCACGAGAGCGCGGACGCGCTCGCCCTTCTCGAGGAGCGCCGAGACGACGTGGCTCCCGAGGAAGCCCGTCCCGCCCGTGACGAGGATCATGTCGCTGCCGGCCGTTCTAGGTGCTCACTTATGCGGAACGAGGGATTTCTCCGCGTCCTTGCACTTCTTCTTCAGCTCGTCGGGTCGCTTGCTCGCCTTGTCGAGCTCGTCGGCCAGGCCCGCGAGCTGGTGGGCCGTGTTGTGGTTCTTCTTGTCCGCCCCGAGAAGCGTCTCGCCTGCGTCACAGTAGACATCGGCCAGCGTCTTGTTGATCTCGGGGTCTCCCCTGAAGCACTTCGAGACGAGGTCCCTCACGTTCTTGTTGAGGTCCTTCTTCTTGGCGTCGTCCTTCTTCGTGTCGGCCCACCAGTCGGCGACCATCTTCTTGTAGTCGTCGCGCTTGGGAGCGGGGATGTTCTTCGAGTCGATCGCGAGGACGCCCTTCATGAGCTTGTTCGCGTCCTCGAACCGGGGCGGCTTCGCGTGCCAGTCTTCGAGGGCTTGCTGCCACGCGATCTCGCCCATCTTCCCCGCATACTGGGAGTCGAGCTCCGCCGCCCGCGTCAGGGCGTTCGCGCTCTCCTTCCAGTCCTTCTTCTCCGCGTAAGTGAGCCCGAGGAGGAACCAGGCGCGCGCGTAGTTGTCGAATGCGACGAGCGCCTTCCTGAAACCGGCGAGCGCGTCTTCGAGCTTCTTCGCCTTGTAAGCGTCGTAGGCCGCGTTCATCTCGAGCGCGGCCGCGGCATTCTTGGAGAGCCTCTCCGCCGTCTTGGTCGGGTCCACGAAGCGCATGTGGTCGAGGACGGTCCTGATCTCGTCCTGGATCTCCTTCGCGCGCGCGTCCGTGACCGGCGCGTCGCCCTGAGCGTGGATCACGTACTGCCCGATCGCCGCGATGACTCCCTGGTAATCGTGCTTCGCCTGGTCGGCGCCGACTTGATCTCGCCCGCGTCGTCCTGCTTCTTGATCGTGACGGGCGACTCGCCGGAGAACGGACGGCCGATGATCGTCCACTTCGCGCTCGGCCGGTCGATCGCGAAGCCGAGCGCCGTGTCCGTGTAGGTGTCCTCGTCGCCGCCGATCGCGGCGAGCCATGAGAAGCTCGCGAACGCGTCTCTCAGCTTCTGCTCGAGCGGGGGCTTCCAGATCGTCTTGTCGCAGCCTCCCGTGATCGCGTAGAGGAGGTTCTCGCGCACGAAGCGGAGCTCGACGCACTTGAAGGTCGCCTCCGAGGCATAGTTCCCCTCGTAGCGGACCTCGTAGACGGGGCAGCCGAAGAGCTCGGCGACGACGACTTCTACGGCCGCGACCTTCTCGAACTCCTTCTTGAGCTCGGCCTCGACCTCGGTCTTGAGCTTCGCCGCGTCGGCGTGAGCCATGTCGTAGAGGCTCGACGCTGCCTGGGGGAAGGGCCGGACGCTCACCCTCACGAAGCCGCTCTCGTCCTTCCCGTTGTTGAACGCCGCCTGCGCCCTCACGGTCGGAGAGGTCCCGTGGTGGATCTTCCAGTCCTTGGCGGGGCGCTCGAGGATGAAGCGGCAGTCGAAGTCGACGTAGCGATCGGGGTCGGCGGCCGAGTCGTCCTCGATGTCGCGGACCTCCTTGATCTCGTTCTTCTTGACCAGGAGCTCCTTGCCGCCCACCTTGATCTTCCAGTCGCCGTTCGGCTGCTCCTGGCCCATGCCGCGGTAAGTGTTCCCGCCGGTCGTCACGATCTCGACGAGCTTGGACTTGCCGCCGGCCTTGTCGCCCGCCTCCACGGGGTGGATTTCCTTCTTGTTGTCCTTGTCATTCGCGATCTCGGTGAAGTCATAGTCGCGGCTGACCGTCGCGCCCTTCTTCCGGTAGCTGACCTTGGTCTGGCCCACCTTGATCTCGCCGTCGAGACGCGTCCCGTCGGTCAAGATGATGTAGCCCTCTTGCCAGACTTCGTCGTTGGCGACGGCCGCGGGACCGGGCCGACCCAGCATGGGAGCCGCGAGCCCGAGCCCGAGTGCGAGGACGAGCGAGAAGTTCCTGAGGCGCATGAGATCTCCGTCTCTCGTGACGAGAGGAAGACGCACTGGCATTTGGTTCGGGCGGAAGCCGAGGCCGGTGATTTCACCGCGGCTCGCCGTGGCGCGGCCAGTCTGGACTCGTTGTCGGACGGTCGTGCGAGGATCTTCTCGCCTGCGGATCAGGGAGCGTAGGCCGAGACGGTCTTCTCGATCTCCTGGGCCGGGTGAAAGTGGGCGGGCTGGGTCGAGCCAGCAAGTCCGGGAGATATCCGGTCACGTCAGCGCTGACAAGCGTGATCGCGGAAGAGAACACGGCGTCTCAGGTGGGAACGGACGGGGGCTCACGTTTGAGTCCGTCACCCCGAACGCGGCACCCCCGCCTTGGCGGATGGGGCACTACGCCTTGGAGCGGGACGAGGAGGGATGGTGCGCACCGCGCCCACCCCCGCCGCGGTCGTCCCGCACCCAGCCCTGCCGGCTCGCACCGCCCCCAGCCCCACGGCCGTCCGCCCCTTTCCGGCTCAGCCCTTCACGGCACAGGAGAATCCGTCGAGACCGACGACGGCGAGGCCGCTCCCTCTCCTCCGACACACGCGAAGGTGACGGTCCGCCGCCTGGCCGAGCAGCGCCGGACGACCACGTGGACCGGGGATCCCTCCGGCAGGTCCACGGGAGGCTCCGGCTCTCCGAGCGGAAGCTCCATGTGGATCCCCGGGAGATACACGAGCCCCCGCCCGCCCTCGGGAGAGCGCGAGACGACGCCCGGAAGGACCTCCTTCCGTCGATGATCGAGCCAGCGGCAGATCCAGTAGAGGTCGCGCTCCGCCTCGAGCCGTCGAGCGTTCCTCTCGGCGCGCTCGAGCTCGATCGAGAGAGCGCGCACGTCTTCCTTCGAGTAAGACGGCGCCGTGCCGGCCAGGAGAGAAGCGAGCTGTCGCTGGGCGACGAGGTCGCCGTAGCGGCGGATCGGCGAGCTCCCCTGGACGTAAGCGTCGACTCCGAGCGTCCTGTGAGGGCCGGCGTCGACCTCGAGCGTCGTGGGCGGCAGGCCGCGCCGCGCGCGGACGGCGTAGAGCGGATCGTCGGGCGCGACGGCGGGCTTCGCGACGGCGTCCCTCTGGGTCCTGAAGATCGCCGCGAGACGGCCGTCGCGCAGCGCCCCCCCGAGCTCGTGGTTGTAGAGCACCATGAGCTCGCTCACGATCCTGTGGCCGGGAGTGTCGGAGGAGACGAGCGCGAGGTGCGGCTCGCCCGAGGAGTCGATCGTGATCTTGAGGTCGGGGAGCTCGAGGAGGAGCGCTCCCGCCGAGGCGCGGGCGGCGCGGAGCCTCGCGGCCACCGGCTCGAGGCGGCGGAGAGGCTCGCGCCACTCCTCGGGAGGAGCGAGCGTCTCGTCGTAGGTGAGCCGGCGGTCGACGCGGGCGATCCCTCTCGCGAACTTCCCCGGCGCGAGCGAGCCGTCGGCGCGGATGCGCGTCACGAACGAGACGACCGGCCGGTCGACGCCCGCGTCGAGGGAGAGGCGCGCTCTCTGGAGAACGGGCGGGAGCATGGGGATCGTCTGGCCGGGGAAGTAGATCGTCGTCGCCCGGCGCTTCGCGTCCTCGTCGAGGTCGGATCCTTGCGGGACCGTCCTGGCCACGTCGGCTATGTGGACCGCGAGGACGAGCTCTCCCCCTTCCTCCCAGAGAGAGAACCCGTCGTCCACGTCCTCGGTCGTCGCGTCGTCGATCGCCGTCGTCGGCTTCCCCCGGAAGTCGACGCGTTTCTCCTCCTCGAGCGCGCGCGAGGGGTCGAAGGGCGCCTGGGCGATCGACTCGGCCTCCGCTCTCACTCGATGCGAGAAGACGATCGGCACGCCCGCGCGGTGGGGGAGCTCGTTCGCGTCGCGAGCGAGGCATCCTCCCTTCTCGAGGAGCACGAGGAGCTCGTCGGGGTCGGAGAGCCCGAGGTCGGCCGCGAGCCTCCTCGCCCGCGCGGCTTGCTGCGAGCGGTCTCCCGCGAGGGCGTAGTCCGCGAGCACGTGGAGGTGCTCGGCCTGCTCCTCGGGGGGCTTCTCGAATGGGCGCGCCCCGTCGTTCTTCCTCGCTGCGCGCGCGCTCTCCTCGAACCAGACGCGGAAGGCCGCCTCGCGCTCGCGGCGGCGGCGCTCGCCGTCGAGGCGAGCCTTGATCTTCTCGAAGGTCTCGCGGTCCGTCCGCGCGAGGCCACCCGGCCGGGTCCGGAAGTGATAGGGCGGCTCGTCGCCGTCGCCGCCCTCGCCGAGAGCCCGCACGAGCGCGGCGACTCCCCGGTCGGTCGCCTCGCCGAAGTAGAGCTCCGCGAGCTGCGCGAGTGAGTAGACCCGCTCGTCCTCGAGCGAATCCCAGAGGAGGTCGAGGTCGACCGCACCCGGAGCGCCCGCGAGCAGCTCTCCCTCGAGCGCCTTCAGGCGCTCCTTGACCTCGCGGGCATCGCCGTCCTCGATCCTCGCCCGGAAGCGGTGGAGGACCTTGTCGAGAGAGACCTTGAGCGTCTCCCCCAGGTCGTCCACGACCCGCGCGTTCTTCTCGCCGCCGCCCTTGAGCGCGCCCATGCTCAGGCGCCCGCGACGCTCGAAGGTGACGACCTCGAGGCTCTCGGCCATGGGCCTTTCGTGGATCCGTGCTTCTTCGCCAGCCGCCGAATTCACCAGGGCCCAGGGCCCAGGTGAATCGTCGCACCACCGCATTCGCATTTCGGCGAATGCTGAATTCACTAGGGCCTCCGGCCCAAGTGAATTGTTGCACCACCGCATTCGCCTGCGGCGAATGCTGAATTCTACACGGGAGCGCGGAGCGGCGGCGCCGCGCGCGCGCCGGTCCTCAAGCCGCGAACGAAAGGCGCCGATAGACGAGCGGGAGCATTCTCCATGGACGCCTTCTCGTCTCCGGCTCTCCGGTTCGCCGCGGCGGCGCTCGCGACGGCGGCGGCCACGGGCGCCCTCGCGCGCGTGGCGAGGAAGTGGGGGCAAGGGAGCTGGCCGACCCTTTCGGCCCTGCTCCTGGGACCCGACGATCCTGAGCAGGGAGACCTGCGCTTCGCGAGCGTCGTGGCCTCGGTCGCGGCCGGTCTCTCGTGGATCGTCGCCCTCGACGCCCCGCTCAAGACCCTCTCTCCCACGGGGAGGGTCGCGGCGATCGGAGTCGGCCTCCCGCTCATCGCGCTCGCGGTCGCGGCCCTCGCGGACATCTTCCGCCAGAGAGACGCCGTGGTCGAGGCGGCTCCCGAGGGGGTGCCGGCGCCCGCCGCCGAGGCGCCTTCGGTCTCGAAGACTCCCACCGGGGCCCAGAAGCGCCCTCTCGAGGAGAGCGACGCCCACGCCCGCCGCTTCCCTCCCGCGAAGCTCGAGGAGGTCCGCTCTCTCATCGACCTCGCCCTCGGGGAAGTCCGAGGACGCGAAACGCGTCTACCGGGAGCTCGCGAAGATCTACCACGCCGACGCCGCGTGCGCGGGCGTCGACCCCGACAAGTTCAAGGAGATCGGCCTCGCTTACGAGAAGGTCCGCGAGGCCCTCCGGGCGACCGTGAAGGCGGCGAGCGAGACCGTCGATCCCTTCTAGCCGCGGGAAAGCGAGGAGTTCGGGCGATCCGCCGCCCCGCTCCCGTGCGTAAGCGTAGTGTTCTCACGTTCCGCTCTCCCGTCATCCGTCGTTTTTCTCACAGGACGAGAGCGGGACCACGGAGGAGAAGCATGACCCCGTTCGACTCAGCTCAGGGCAGGCTCTCGAAGACCGCAAGAGAGTCCTTCCTCGCGCGAGCGCGCGCGTTCGGCGACCGGCGCTGGGACGGCGTCGTCCTAGGCTCGAGGGGCGGGATCGGGCTCGACGCGGCCTTCCTCCTCGACACGACGGGCAGCATGAGCGTCCACCTGAACGAGGTCCGCCTCCGCACGACCGAGATCGCGGACGAGATCGCCCGCGAGGTCCCGCGCTCGCGGCTCGGCGTCGTCTGCTACAAGGACCACGGCGACCAGGGAGAGAACGCCCACTACCTCACGCTCGTCCAGCCGCTCACCGAGCGCGGCGACGACGTGCGCGCCTTCCTGAACGCGCGGCAGGTCGCTCCCGGCAAGGGAGGCGGCGGCGCCGAGGCGGTCGAGTGCGCCCTGCGCGCCGCGAATTCCCTTGCCTGGCGGGCCTCGGCCCGGAAGGCGATCGTGCTCGTCGGCGACAAGCCTCCCCACGGAGCGGGCATGGACGCCCTCGACGGCTGCTCGCGCGGAGTCGATTACCGGGACGAGGTCGAGGCCCTCGCGAAGAAGGGCGTCCGGGTCTACACGGTCCTCGTCGACTCGTACCTCGAGACGCGGCGGGTCTTCGAGTGGATGGCCGGCGAGACGGGCGGGAAGTTCCTCGAGCTGCGCTCCTCGAAGGACCTCGCGCCTCTCCTCATCTCGGTCTGCCTCGCGGAAGCGGGGAAGGACGTGACGAAGTTCGCGGCGCGCCTCGAGGCCGAGGGTCTGCTCACGGACTCGCGGAAGCAGATATTTCTGGCGCTCGCGGGGTAGCTTTCAGGGAATCCGGACCGTGTGCAGCTCCTCGGCGCCCTTCCTCAGGATCCCGAGAGGGACCGAGTCCCCGGCCTTGTAGTCCTGGAGCCGCCGCTTGAGCGTGCCCACGCTGTTCACGTGGTTCCCGTCCACGGAGATGATCACGTCGCCCCGGTGGATGTTCGCCGCCGCGCATGCGTCGCCCGGCACGTCCACGATCGCGCCCGGCTGGTTGTCGTCGTCGTGCACGAGGAGGCCCTTGATCCCGCCGTCCGTCGCCTTCGCGCTCGGAGCGGGCTCCGGCTCCGGCTTGGGCTCGGGCTTGGGCGGCTCCGGCTTGGGCTCGGGCTTCGGAGGGTCCGGCTTCTCCGGTCGCGGAGGAGCGACGCCCGGGTCCTCGTCTCCGCGATCGGGCGGCATGCCCCCCACGGGTCCTTTCGGCGGGTTCTGGGGCTGGACCGGCGGCGGCTCGGGCGGCTTCTCCGGGGCCTTTCCGTTCGGGAGCACGGGCTTGCCCGCGCGGTTGTAGGCCGTGAGCCAGAGCGAGGCGAGGCCCGTCGTCGCCTCGGCGAGGCGTTTCTCGGCGATCTCTCCCGTCGTCTCCCAGAGGTTCTTCTCGCGGCCGGCCGCGCGGTTGCCCTTGTCCTTCTCGAGGATCTGGTGAGCGTAGCTGTCTCCGGTCATCAGGCGATCGAAGCACCAGTCGGAGATCTCGCCGTTGACCTCGGCCACCTGCATCTTCGCGACGAGCTTCACGACGGCGGGCTCGATCTCGTCCTTGTTGTGATCGAGCATGTGGCTCTCCCAGATCGCGTGGATCCCCTTCTGCCCGGTGAGCTGCCCGTTGTTGTTCGAGCAGGCATGGAAGGGGACGTGAGCGTCGCCGACGTAGTGGCCGAGCCACGCCGCGCGCTCGAGGATCTTGGAGGCGTCCCGCTCCTTCATGGCCGAGACGAGCTCCTCGAGCTTCGTCTGCATGGACCAGGGGAGCGTGCCCTGCTTGGTCGCCGTGTCCTCGCCGAAGCGCGCGACGGCCGCCTTCCAGGAGCGCGGGTAAGTCTCCGGGCGGATGCCGTCGGTGTCGATGTCGAGGTAGTGCCTCCGCCGCTCGAGCGGGTCGCCGGTCTTCGCGTTGTCCGCGTCGATCGCGTGGTCGGCGAGGTAATCGCGGTTCTCCTTGAAGTAAGCCTTGAGCGCGCCTTCCGGGAGAGCGTCGACCGCGAGCTTGTTGATCATGTAATGCCCGGTGTGTCCCCACCCGAGCGCCGGCGCCGCGAGGAGAGCGAGGAGAGCGAGACCGAGGCCGAGACGCCTCGTGGTCAGGTGAGGGGGCTTCACGGAATCCTCCCTTCCCGGGAGGAATCAATCTAGCACGCCCGCGCGCGCCGGAACGCCCGTTCGGGCCGTCAGCCCGCGTCCTCGCCGAGCGCGGAGAGCGCCTCTCCCGCGAGGTAGATGCTCCCGCAGACGAGCACGAGCCCTCCTCCCGCGCGGGAGCGGGCGAGGGCGAGGGCCTCCTCCGAGGTCCCCTCGCAGGCCGTCGACGGAACGCCGCGCGACTCGAGCTTGGAAGCGAGCTCCGCGGGCTCCGCGGCGCGCTTGGTCTTCGCCCGGCACACGAAGGCGTGCGCGGGGAAGCCGGCGAGCTCGTCGAGGATCAGGTCGATCTCCTTGTCCCTGGCGATCGCGAAGAGGAGGACGGGGCGCACGCCGGGCACGACCTCGCGGACCGTCTCGACGAGGCGCTTCATGGAGGTCGGGTCGTGCGCGCCGTCGATCAGCACCGGCGCCCCGCGAGCGGGGCGGACGAGGTCGAATCGCCCGCGCCACCGGACGCGCGCGAGCCCGCGGCGCACATCGTCTTCGAGCTCCGTCGCGGCCACGCCGCTCGCACGGAGCGGCCCCAGCCACGCGTGCTCGACCGCGGCGACCGCGAGCGCCGCGTTCTCCGCCTGGTAGCGGCCGACGAGAGGCGTCTCGAGCGAGCGGTAGCGCGCGCGAGGCGTCGTGAGAGAAAAGCGCGTCCCGTCGAGAGAGACGCGCTCGACCTGGACCTCGAGCTCGCGCCCGAGCCGCTCGAGGGGCGCTCCCGCGGCGCGCGCCGTCTGCTCGATCGCCGCGAGAGCGCTCGGCTCCTGGGCTCCCACGATCATGGGGACGCCGGCGCGCGCGATCGCGGCCTTCTCGAGGGCGATCGCGGCCGGCGTCTTCCCGAGGAGGTACGTGTGGTCGAGGCCGATCTGCGTCACGATCGTCGCCGCGAGCTTCTCGCCCGGAAGGACGTTCGTCGCGTCGAGCCTCCCTCCGAGGCCGACCTCGATCGCGGCGGCCTCGCACTTCTCCTGGCGGTAGCACTGGAACGCGATCGCCGTCGTGAGCTCGAAGAACGTCGGCCCTCGCCCCGCGCTCACGAGCTCGAGGGCTTCCGGGACGACGCGCCTCGCGGCGGCGAGCCACTCCTCCTCGGTCGCGATCCGCGCGTTCAGGCGGATCCGCTCGCGGAGGTGGATCAGGTGAGGAGACGTGTAGAGCCCGACCGGCGAAGCGCCCGTCGTCCGCAGGAGCGTCGCGGCGGTCGCCGTCGTCGAGCCCTTTCCTTTCGTGCCCGCGACGAGGATCGACGCGAAGCTCCTCTCGGGCCGGGAGAGGCGGTCGAGGAGCGCTTCCATGCGCGAGAGGTCGAACGTCTTCCTCGCGTAGCGATAGCCGGTCTCCTTCTCGTAGTCCGTGACCTCCGCGAAGATGTCCTCGAGGTCGGCGAACGTCTCGAGCTTGGGGATCACGGCCATGGGGGAGAGATCGTAAGCACGGCTCCCCCGCATTTCCAGCGAGCGCCTGCCGCGTGAGTCAGCGCGAGAGGGCGTCTTCGTAAGCTCGCTCGACGCGCCCGATCATGATCTCCCACGAGCGGGCGCCGGCCGCGGCGAGGCCGATCTCGCGCCGCCTCTCTCGTTCTTCTCGCTCTTCCAGGCACCGGAGAACGGCACGGGAGAGGGCCTCGCGGTCGCGCCCGACGACGAGCCCCGGCGCGATCTCGCGGTGAGCTCCGCCTCCCGAGAGCACGCAGGCGACGCCGCTCGCCATGGCCTCGAGCGCGACGAGGTCGAAGCCCTCGTCCTCGCTCGCCGCGGAGACGAAGACGCCCGTGCTCCGGAGCAGGGCCACGACGAGGTCCTCGGGAACTCCGGCGACGCGCCGGTCCGCTCGCGCGTCCGTCTCGTCGAGCGAGGGCGCGAGGTGCGCGATCTCGATCTCGCGGCTCGCGCGGACGCTCTCGAGCACCGAGAGCGCGAGCTCGATCCCCTTCGTCGGGCCCGAGCGCGCTCCCGCGACGAGCACGCGCTGGCGCCCGAGCGGAGGTCTCCTCTCATCATCGTCCTGCGTCGCGCCGGGAGAGAAGCGCGAGACGTCGACGCCGTTCGGCGCGAGCAAGGCCCGGTGACCGGAGCGCGCGAGCCGCTCGCGGAGGTGCTCGGAGACGGCGAGCTTGACCGTCGGGAGAGCGAGCGTGCGCTCGCAGCGCTCGAGCTTCCGGCGTGCGCGGCGCCTCGCGAGCACCGAGCCGAGCCCGTGCAGGCGGGCGAGATCGTCCCGGGGCCCTGCCGTGTCGTCTCCCTGGACGAGGTGCACGACGCGCGCTCGCCCGCCCGCAAGCGCCAGCGCGGGCTCGATGTCGCGGTATCGCGTCGCGACGACGAGGTCGGCTCGAGCGGGGAGGTCGCGCACGACCGGCCTCCCGTGCTCGAAGAAGCGAGGCGGCTCGCGCCCCCGCGGGACGAGCACGGCCGTCTCGTGCCCGCGCGCCGCGAGGCGCCTCGCGTGCTCGAGGAGGACCTTCGCTCCGCCGGAGACCTCGGTCGCCGAGAGGTAGAAGACGATCGAGAGTCTCACCTAGAAGAAGACCTCGATGCCGAGCTGTCCCACGAAGCGGCCGTAGCTCTCGGTCGGGTCGGTCGAGTCGTAGAGGAACCAGGCGACCTCTCCCACGATCGCGACGTGGTCGTAGACCTTCTGCCAGAGGAGCGCGGACGAGTCGAGGAAGCGCTGCCTGAGCCCCGCCTGCGAGGGCGCACGGCGCACGAGGAAGCTCCGCGTGCCGCCGCGCACCTCGAGCTCGAGCCGTGTCCACTCGCGCACGATCCACCACTCGACGCGCAGCGAGCCCGAGTGCTCGCGGTAGCTGCGGTCGTTCTCGAAGATGTCGCCGTTGTAGGTGAACGTGTACCCGGCGACGACCGAGAGCTGCATGGGGTTCTTGGAGAACGGCGACGGGATCTCGACGCGCTGCGAGTAGCTCACGATCGCCTGGTGGCGCTGGAGCACTAGCTTCGGGTCTTCCCTGACGAAGGCTCCGTCGCGCAGGTTCGCGCGGAGCTGGAGGTAGTGGCGCTCGCGGAAGACGTAACGGACGCGCAGCTTCGACTCGGGCCACCACGGGATCTTGAAGCGCGCGCCGGCGTTCCCGCGAGCCTCGTAGAAGTCGAGCGACGGGATCCCGAACGTCTCCTCGAAGTCCTTCCAGCGGAACCCGCCGCCGATCTCGAAGGAGAGCTCGTCCGTCGCGTGAGCGATGAAGGCCACGCGGCACTCCTCGTCGTACGCGTTGAACTTCTCGCGCGGGAGGAGGTCGCCGTTGTCGTCGAGGAGGTTCTGCCGCGAGTACTCGAAGGTGTTCTGGACCTCCACGTCGAGCCGCGAGGTGAGCGGGTGGTAGTAGTCGGCGAACGACGAGCCGTAAGCTTCGTTCGCGAGGTCCTGCTTCCCGTAAGCGAGGCCCTCTCCCGTGACGCTCGCGAAGAGCTCGCGCTCTCCCGGGAAGCGGACGAGGAGGTTGCCCTCGCCGTATCCGTGGAAGAAGAAGTCGCTCGTGCGCCCTCTCTCGGCGCGGAAGACGTTCGAGTCGTAACCGAGCTCGAGACGGATGCGGCCGTCGGCCTTCGTCTCGATTCCCTCGAACATCCCGCCGGTCGTCGGTGTCTCGTCGTGCTTTCCCCTCTCTTCCGAACCGGGCTTCTCGCGGCTCGGCCCGGGAGCGTCGGGAGGAGGGGCCTCGTCGTTGGGATCGTAGGGCAGGACCGGGCGCGGGGCCGGCTTGGGAGGCGTCTCGGCGCTCTCGGCGCCGGTGCGGCCGCCTTTCCCGAGGCGGTCGTTCTCCGGGTCCGGCCCCCGGTCCTGCGCGCCCGCGCCCTTCGCGTGGAGGAGCAGCAGCGAGAGGAGAAGAATCCCGAACGTCGCGCTCCCCCGGGTCAAGCCTTTCTCCCGGGAAGACTCTAATCGGAAACGGCGCGAGCGTCAGGGGCACGCCGCGCGAGCGTCCGGCAAGTTGCTCGCCGGGCGCGGCCGCCCTAACATACGTCCGTGTCGGACAAGGAACCGGTCCCCGGTTACGAGCTCCTCGAGGTGCTGGGCGAAGGCGGCATGGCGACCGTCTTCAAGGCGCGCCAGCGCGCGACCGGCCGCATCTGCGCGCTCAAGGTCCTCCGGCAATTCGACGCGACGGTGGACCGGCTCGAGCGGCGGCTCGACCGCTTCCTGCAGGAAGGCGACCTCCTCGAGCGGCTCGACCACCCGAACGTCGTCCGGATCCTGGCGCGAGGAAACGACGAGGCGGGCACGTGGCTCGCCCTCGAGTACGTGGACGGCCCGAGCCTGGAGGAGCTCCTCGAGAGGCAAGGAGGGCCGCTCGCGCCCGGCGTCGTGCTCGCGCTCCTCTGCGAGGTCGCGCACGCTCTCGATCACCTGAGCTCACGTGGCGTGGTCCACCTGGACGTGAAGCCGCCGAACATCGTCATCACCGCGGGCGGCGCCGCGAAGCTCTGCGACTTCGGGATCGCCCAGCTCAAGGGAATGAACGACGAGGTCACCCGCGACCGCGTGATCTCCTCCGAGATGCCGATCGGCACGATCGACTACATGGCCCCCGAGCAGGTCGAGGGAGACGCCGTCGACGGGCGCGTGGACATCTTCGCTCTCGGGAGCACGGCCTACCGGTGCCTCGCGGGCATGACGCCGTTCACGGGAGAGACGGTCTTCGCCCGCCTGCGCGAGCTCGTGGAGCGCCAGCCGCCGCCGCTCCCGCGCTCGGTGCCACCTTCGCTCGGCGCGTTCGTCTTCTCGCTGCTCTCGAAGGAGCCGGACGAGCGGCCGGAGGCGAAGCAGGTGGTCTCGTCCGCGGAGTCGCTCGCGCGCGAGCTCCTCGGAGGAGCGGGCGAGGGCTGGGCGCGGCGCGCGCTCGTCGAGATCCTCGCCCGGCCCCGGAAGCCGAAGCCGGCCGCCGACGCGCCGGCGCTGGTGATCCTCTCCTCGGACGAGATGACGATCGAGCGCCCGCTCGCCGTGGGCGAGGGCTTCGTGATCGGGCGCTCGCTCGCGGACGGGCAGGCGAGCACGTCGATCGGCATGCCGTGGATCTCGCGCCAGCACTGCCGCCTCGAGCTGGGCGGCCGCGGCCTCGTCGTGACCAACCTCGGCAGCTCGAACGGGACTTACGTGAACGGCCTGAAGGTGAGGGGCCACAGCTCGGCCCTCCTGCGGCCGGGCGACAAGCTCACTCTCGGAAAGACGGTCCTCGACGTGGCGCTCGAGAACGCGCCGCCTTCCCTCGCGGCTCCTCTCTGGAAGTGCCTGCTCTGCGGGATCGACCTCCCGAACGACGCCGGCTCCTCGGACGAGGCGACGAAGATCGAGGAGAGGCACCTCTGCGCCCGCTGCCGCGCTCGCATGGAGGAGGACCGGGCGAGCGGCGAGAAGCGCGCGCGCGAGGCGATCGCCGCGCTCGGCGTCTCCGTCTCGCGCCGCCTCGAGCTCGGAGGGCCGATCCTCCGCTTCGAGGCCGAGGGCAGCGTGAGCCGGCCGGGCCAGCCCCCACGGCAGCGGAAGCTCGCGGCGCACGCCCTCGACCTCGGGCCGAGCGCGGCCAAGCTCTACGTCGAGCGCTCGAAGACCGCGCTCTCGCTCGACCACCCGGGGCTCCTCCTCGCGCACGCCGTTCGCGCCTCCGAGGGAGTCCTGGTCATCGTGACCGACCCCGTCGAGGCGAGGACCGCGTCCGAGATCGTCCTCCGGGAAGGCGTCCTCGCCTCGGAGACGGCGCGGCGCGCGACGGTCCTGCTCGCGCGCGCCGTCTCCTATGCCCGCACGCAGGGAGTCACGAGCGTCGCGATCCGCCCCGGCCTCGTGCTGCTCAAGCCGAACGGGCAAGCGAGGCTCATGGACGTGGGGCTGGCTCCCGGGCTCGTCGAGGCGGGCCGCTCGCGCGTCGAGATGGGACGCTCGATGCCGAGCTACGAGGCGCCCGAGGCGGCGGGCGTGCGGGAGATGACTCCTCGCGCGCTCGTCTACTCGATCGCGGCGGTCGGCCACTTCCTGCTCACGGGAGAGGCGCCGCTCGAGCTGCGCTCGGGAGGGCGCCGCGTGACGGCGACGCCTCTCCGCGAGCGGAACGAGGTCCCGCCGGAGCTCGCTCGCGTGCTCGACCGCGCGCTCCAGCAGGAGCCGGAGAAGCGCTACGCGTCGCTCGAGGACCTCGTGACGGCGCTCGACGCGCTCGCTCCTCCGGCGCCGGCCGTCGAGGCGAAGCCGGTCCTCGACCCGAACCGCGTCACGCACGTCCTCCAGTTCCCGGTCGAGGAGTCGACGATCATCCAGGAAGACACCGACCTGCCCGATCCGAGGCGCACGGGGAGGTTCCCGAACCCGTTCGCGACGACGACCTCGAAGCTCGACATGAGGCCAGGAGGGCCGGCGTCTCCCGCGCCGCCCGCTCCCCCCAGGAAGAGCGCGCCCTCGGGAGGGCAGCAGGTCGCGAGCGGAGCGTGGCGCGTGCCGGTCGACATGCCACAGAGGATCCAGCGCTTCGCGCGCGACGGAGCGACGGGCGTCCTCACCATCCGGGGCGGCCGCGCGAGCGTCCGCTTCGAGCTCGCGGCGGGGAAGATCGTGCGGGCCGACGCTCCCCTCGCGCTCGCGCTGGGATCTCTCGCGGCCTGCCTTTCCGCGAAAGGGGCCGCGACGACGTTCGAGCCCGGTGCTACTCTCGGGGGGAGCGGACCGCGCGTCGAGTTGACGATCGCGGACGCTCTCGCGCGGGCCCGAGCCGCAGGAGCGGGGCCCGAGGGACCGAAGACGTGAGCTTTCTCCCGTGACCGAAGACGGCAGCAGCGATCCCGACCAGGACGCCGACGAGAGCGGCGAGGACTCCTGGGATGAGGACGACGACGGCTCCTCCCCCGAGCCCGAGCCGGGCGAGGGCGAGCCGCAGGAGCTTCGTGCCTTCGCCGTCGACCTGATCCCGCCCAAGCTCGGCGTGCAAGCGCTCGTCCGCGTGTTCGTCTTCGCGGCGGTCCTCGCGGGCGCGATCGCTCTCCTCTCGTTCGAGCACAGAGAGCAGCTCCTCTTCGAGCTCACGGCCCTCGGCGCGCTCGCTTCGGGCGCTCTCATCATGCCGGCGCGCGCCGTCGCGAGGAGGCTCGAGCGCTATCCCGACCGCGGGCGCGTGCGCTTCGACCGGCGCGGCTTCCGTCTTCCCTGGCTCGGCGCGGACGCTCCCGGTCCCGAGGGGCCGTGGGAGGCGCTCCGCGGCTTCCGCGTCCGGGAGCGCAAGGGAGGAGCGCCGCGCCTCCTGATCCTCGACCTCGCCTCGGGCCGCTTCGCGCTCTCGGACAACGCGCTCGGAGCGAAGACGTTCGACCTCGCGCTCTCGGTGCTCGAGCGGGCGCTCGGGCCGGGCGGCGTTCTCCTGGGAACGGTCGTCCGGCTCCCCGTGCAGCCGCACGACCCGCGCCGCTTCCTCGCCCGGAAGATGCCGATCCTGAGCACGGTCGCGATCGCGTTCGCGTTCACGGGGTTCGGGCTCGGGGTCGCGGCGAACGGCTTCGTGAAGGTCGCGGCGATCGTCTTCGCTTTCCTCTCGGTCGCGACGATGGCGATCGTCCAGACGTGGGATCAGCCGCCCGCGGCCGATCTCGTGCTCGGGCTCGACGGGCTCGTCGTCCCGCTCCTCCCGGACCTCCGGTGCTCGGTCAAGCTCCCTCTCTCGGCGCTCAAGAGGAGCACGATCGCGAGGGCGAGCCGCGAGCAGGGCTGGCTCGTGATCGAGCACGAGGGCGGGACGATCCAGTATCCGCTCTCGTGGCTCGATGCCCGGAAGGCCGGCGAGTTCGCGCGCCAGCTCGATCGCGCGCGCGACTGAGTTTCTCCCGCCCGCGTTCGCGTCTCGCGAGCTTTGCTAGGATCTCTTCCGGAATGAGCCCCGAGACCGGCCGAGCCGAGGCGAAGAGCGCGTCGCCCGCCGAGAGCGGCCCCAGGAAGCTCCTCCTCGACCTCTACGCGAGGATGCTCCTCTGCCGCCGCTTCGAGGAGGCGGCGGCGAAGGCTTACGCGCAGGGAAAGATCGGCGGCTTCTGCCACCTCTACATCGGCCAGGAGGCCGTGGCGGTCGGCGCGATCGCGACGCTCGGGCCCGACGACAGGGTCGTGTGCACTTACCGCGACCACGCTCACTTCCTGGCGCGCGGAGGAGACCCGAAGGCGGCCATGGCCGAGCTCCTCGGGAGACGCGCCGGGTGCTCCTCGGGGCTCGGCGGCTCCATGCACATGTTCGATCCGGCCCGCGGCTTCCTCGGCGGCTGGGCGATCGTGGGCAGCCACGTCCCGGTCGGCGTCGGGACGGCGTTCGCTGCGAAGTACCGGGAGGAGAAGCGCGTCTCCCTCGTCTTCTTCGGCGAGGGCGCGACGGCGCAGGGAGCGTTCCACGAGGGAATGGCACTCGCCCAGCTCTGGAAGCTCCCCGTCGTCTTCGTCTGCGAGAACAACCACTACGCCATGGGAACTCCCATGGAGAAGGAGGTCCCCGTCGAGGACCTCACGAACATCGCGCTCTCCTACGAGATGGCGCGCGACCGGCTCCCGGAGACCCAGGACGTGCTCGCCGTCTTCGAGCACATCGAGCGGGCCGTCGAGCGCGCGCGGCGCGGCGAGGGCCCGACCTTCATCGAGTGCGTGACCTACCGCTACCGCGGCCACTCCATGACCGACCCCGCGAAGTACCGGACGAAGGAGGAGGTCGAGGAGTGGAAGGCGAAGGACTCGATCCCGCTCGCGCGCGCGCGTCTCCTCTCGCTCGGCGTCGCCGAGGGCGACCTCGCCGCGATCGACCTCGCGGTCGAGAAGAAGATCGAGGAGGCCGTCCTGTTCGCCGAATCGGAGCCCGAGCCTTCGTGGGAAGACGCGACCAGGAACGTCTACGCCTGAACGATGCTTGCCTTCCGCTCGCTCCGGACGTAGAGGCTCGCCCGCAGGCGAGCCGCGAAGTCGAAGGGCGTCCTTCGACTACGGCCGCGCTTCGCGCGGCCTACGCTCAGGACGATCGGTGAAGCTCGAGGGGAGCCAGGCCGCATGCCCGTCATCCAGATGAGAGAAGCGCTCGGCCAGGCCATGGCCGAGGAGATGGACCGCGATCCCGACGTCTTCCTCATGGGAGAGGAGGTCGGCCACTACCAGGGCGCCTACAAGGTGAGCCAGGGCCTGCTCGAGCGCTTCGGCGAGAAGCGCGTGATCGACACGCCGATCAACGAGAACGGCTTCTGCGGCCTCGGCGTGGGAGCGGCGATCGCCGGGCTCCGGCCGATCGTCGAGCTCATGACGTTCAACTTCTCCCTGGTCGCGATCGACGCGATCGTGAACTCGGCGGCGAAGGCTCGCCTCATGTCGGGCGGGCAGGTGAAGGTGCCGATCGTCTTCCGCGGAGCGGGCGGCGCCGGCGGCCGGCTCGCCGCGCAGCACTCGCAGTCCTTTGAGAGCTACTACTCCTACGTCCCCGGCCTGCGCGTCGTGTGCCCGTCGACTCCGCGGGACGCGAAGGGGCTCCTCAAGACGTCGATCCGCGACGACAACCCCGTGGTCTTCATCGAGAACGAGCGCCTCTACGGCCTGAAGGGCGAGGTGCCCGAGGGCGAGATCACGATCCCTCTCGGGAAGGGCGACACCAAGCGCGAGGGGAAGGACCTGACGATCGTCGCGTGGTCGCGCATGGTCCACCTCGCGCTCGAGGCGGCCGCGGCGCTCGAGATGGAGGGCTTCGACTGCGAGGTCTGGGATCCCAGGACCCTGAAGCCCCTCGACGAGGCCGGGCTCGTCGCGAGCGTCAAGAAGACGAACCGCTGCGTCGTCGTCGAGGAGGGCTGGCGCACCTGCGGCTACGGGGGAGAGATCGCCTACACGGTCCAGCGCGAGGCGTTCGACTGGCTCGACGCTCCCGTGGAGCGAGTGACGACGGAGGACGTGCCCATGCCTTACGCCGACTCGCTCGAGAAGCGCGCGCTCCCTTCGGTCGAGCGGATCGTCGAGGCCTGCAAGAGAGTGGCGTTCGCGGTGATCTTGCTCAGGAAGAGCGGCGACACGGTCGCGCCCGCCGCTCTCAACCTGTTCAAGAACACGTTCGCGTTTCTCCTCTTGATCGCGACGATGCGCGCGATCGGAGCGCCGCTCTGGCCGACGGAGCCGTCGGGCACCGACTGGACACTCCTCTTCGTGAGCGGGCTCCTCGGGCTCGGCGTCTGCGACACGCTCTTCCTCATGAGCCTGAACCGGATCGGCGCGGGGCGCTCGGCGATCGTCGACTGCTTCTACAGCCCGTGCGTGATCCTCTGCGCGGTCGTCTACCTGGGCGAGAGCGTCGGGTGGCCGGTGGTCGTCGCCGCCGCGCTCATAGGCGCGGCCGTGCTCGTAGGGACCTTGGAGCCGAAGAAGGAGGAGACGAGCGAGAAGCGTGCGCGGTTGGCGGTCGGCGTCGCTCTCGGCTTGCTCGCCATGCTCACCATGGCGGTCGGGATCGTGATCGCGAAGCCCGTCCTCGCTCGCGTGGATCCCTGGTGGGCGATCACCGTGCGCCTTGCGGGAGGCGTGATCGTCCCCGCGCTCACGCTCGCGACGGCGCGAGGGAGAGCGGAGGTCGCGAAGGCCTTCGTCCCGAGCGCGAGCTGGCGGACGATCGCGTGCCCCGCACGCGAGGTAGCGACATGAGAGGGAAGCGAGCCGGATTCACGCTTATAGAGCTCATGATCGTGATCGCGATCATCGCGATCATCGCCTCGATCGCGATCCCGAGCCTCCTCTCCGCGAGGAAGCACGGCCAGGAGGCATCCGCGATCGGAGCCCTGCGGACGATCAACACGCAGGAGGTCCTGTTCCGCGACGGCGACAAGGAGCAGGACGGCAACAACGACTTCGGGATGCTCTCGGAGCTCAGCAACTGCGGGCTGGTCGACTCCGTGCTCGGTTCGGGGACGAAGCAGGGCTACATCTTCCAGGCGGCTTACTCCGGCACGACGTCGGAGTTCCTCTGGTTCGGCACCGCGAACCCCGCCCTGCCAGGGACCACCGGCGACCGCTATTTCGAGGCCAACACCGCCGGCGTCCTCTATTACACGACGGGCAAGTCGCTCGCGCTGGACACGAGCACGTGCACGATCCCGAACGCGGGAACGACGGTGATCCCGATCGGCAAGTAGCAGGGCCACGGTGCTGGCTCGCCCTGACCGGAACGGAAGAAGGGCCAGGAACCCGCGTCGTTCCTGGCCTTCTTGGTTAGCGGCTTGCGGACTCGAACCGCAGACCTACGGCTTATGAAGCCGTCGCTCTAACCAGCTGAGCTAAGCCGCCGAGTTGCGCCCAATTTAGCACGAGCGAAGTCGGTGGCAACGTGTCCGGCGTTCACGGCGGGAGAGTCGGCGGCTACACTCCGACCAATGAGTGGCCGGCGGTGGTGGACTACGCTTTCGCCTTCGAAGCGTCCGCGAGCCGGACGAAGCAATCCGCCTGAGCGACGTGCAAGAGCACCTGCGTCGCGGCGAACGAGACGAGGAGAGCGACGATATCGACCTTCTCTCTCGCGAACATCCCGAGCCCGAAGACGACCCCGATCACGAGGAGCGCTCGCAGGATCGCGGGGCCGAGCGTCGCCGCGGCGAAGCGCTTCACGGGAGCGTCGAACGTCGAGACCGCTCCCACGATCCACGAGAGGCCGCACAGGACGGCGACCACGTGCCCGGCGATCACGCCCAGCGCCGCGCGAGGAGATCCGAGGAGCGCGAACAGCGCCGCCGCTCCGGTGCCGGCGAAGACTATCGCGAGCACGATCGCCATGCTCCTCCGCGCGATCCGCCGCCGGTCCTCCCTCGAGAGCTCCATGCCCGGACGATAAGCGAGCGCGCGAGCGGCTTCAAGACGGTCAGCGAACGCGGCGCACGATGTAAGCGATCCCGTCCGCGTTCTCGAGCCACGTCCTCTCGATGTCGCGGCGGCGATAGACGCGCTCGATGCTCTCCCTCCTGCGCGGGTCGGCGCACGGGTCGTTGACGACCAGGTCGCCGTCTCTCGTGAACCCCCGGACGACGACGAGGTGTCCCTGGGAGACGGCGAGGGGCGCTCCCTCGAGCTCGCCTTGCCTCCAGCGGTGCGAGATCACGACCGGACGGCCCGCCGCGATCTCGGCCTCGAGCGGAGAGAACGACCCCATGCGCGCGATCTTCGCGTCGAGGCCGAGCCTCCCCGCGTAGGCGACGTTCAACGACCAGTTCCCGTAGATCCCGCTCGCGTGGTCGTAGACCTCGCGGCAGACCTCGCTCGTCTCGCGCGCCTTCCCGTGGAAAGCGAGGACCATGGCGAGGGCCGTGGGAGAGCAGATCTTCTCCGCGACCTTCGCGTCCTCGACCTGCTGCGAGCGCTCGGGCACCGAGAGCACCCGGCCCCACGCCTCGTGCGTCCCCGAGGTCTCGGGATCGCGCGCTCCCCTGGGCCAGGCGACGAGAGCGACGCGCGAGACGCGCGGGCTCTCGCCGAACGACGAGCGCAGGAAGCCCAGGCGCACGCGGAGCGCTCGCCCGCACGGATCGCGCGTGTGGCCGGGCTCGAGCTCGACGGTGTCGATCGCGACCCTCGCGGGGCCCGTCGTCGGGCTGCTCGCGCTCCTCGGGACCTTCCTCGCGGCGTCGGACGCGCCGAGGAGCCCGAGAGGGAGCCAGCGCGTCCGGCTCCGGTCGTCGAGGCTCACCTCGAGCGAGACCTCGACCACGGAGTCGCCGGGAGTCTCGGCGTTCACGGAGACGCACGCCCGGTCGAAGGGCGCCTCCGCGCTCGTGAGCGGCGACTCGAGCGAGCCGCGGATCTCGCCGTCTCTCAGCACCGCTTGCTTCGCGTCGAGCGTGACTCCGAGCGAGAGCCCGCGGAGAAGCCTCGTCGCCTCCTGCTCTATGAGGGTCGTCGTGGAAGACAAGCTATTCCTTCGAGCGAGCGACGACGAGCCTGGCCGTGTGCCGGGCCGACACCAGGACGCTCGCTCCCTCGAGCTTCGCCGTCCCGTCGAGGCTTCCCTCGACCGTGAGCGAGCGATCGGGCCGCGAGCCGTCCGTGCAGCCCTCGAGCTTCGCCTGGATCTTGTAGACCGCGCCCTTCTCGAGCTTGAGCTCGGACGCGAAGTCGTTGACCGCGGCCTCGATCGTCACCTCGATCGTGCCGAAGCTCGCGCCGTCCTTCTGCGCGAGGGAGACGAGCTTCGCGTGCGCGCTCGACTTCTTCCGGTCGAGCCCGACCTCCACGAGAGGGTCCCCGAGGAGCCTGAGAGCCGGCGTGAGCTCGACCTCCCACGAGTCGCCGGGAGCGACGGGCGAGCGCGGCTCGAGCGGGTTCCTCCCCGCGCCCTCGTCTCGATACTTCTGCTCCTCGAGGTACTCCTTCGCGAGCTTCCCGAGCTTGCCCCGGGGCTCGATATCGGCCGTGGGCATCCCGACGCGCGGCCGCTCCAGGACCACGGACTTCCCCTCGAGCGAGCCGTCCTCCTCGGACTCGTGCTGGATCTTGAACTTCGAGTAAGTCCGCCTCTCTTTCCGCGCGCCGGTCTTCGAGTCGATCGAGATGATCTCCCAGGAGAGGGCGAACGCGTGCTCGTCCTTCGTCTCGTCGGTCGAGCCGACCTTGTCTCCCTCGCGGGACACGAGCTTCCGCGAGCTCGTCGCCTCGTCCGTGACCTGGTAGCGCTCGCCCGCGCGCGGCTGCCAGTCGAGCTTGATCGCCTTCTTCGCCGGATCCTCCGCGAAGACGATTCCCGATGAGAGGAGCACGAGGAGAAGCGCGACGGGCCTTCGCACGTTGACCCTCCGGGAGCATTCTAAGGCGAGCCGCGCCCGGGAGCGCTCCGGCCGGGTTAAACTCGCCGCCCCATGCCGACCGGCGAGCGTCCCCTCGTGCTCAGGCGCGCGCGCGTCGTCCCCGACCTCGGCTCGAGCGAGGTCCGGGACGACGCCGGGATCGTGCTCGAGACCGGTCGCGTCGCGCTCCTCGGCGAGACGGCCGAGGCCGACCGGTGGACGGCCGCTCACGGAGAGCTTTCGCCCGAGGTGCTCGACCTCGCGGGGCGCGTCGTCCTCCCGGGGCTCGTGAACGCGCACACTCACCTCTACTCGACGCTCGCTCGCGGCATGCCGCTCCTCCCGGGGAGAGAAGCTCCCGCGGATTTCCTCGCGATCCTCGAGGAGATCTGGTGGCCGCTCGACCGCGCGCTCGACGCGGAGGACGTCTACCTCTCCGCGCTCCTCGGCCTCGCGGAGTGCGCGCGAGCCGGCGTCACGACGGTCGTCGACCACCACGCGAGCGAGCGGGCGGTCGAGGGGAGCCTCGACCTCGTCGCGCGAGCCGCGCGCGAGGTCGGCGTGCGCGTCGCGACCTGCTTCGAGGTCACCGACCGCGATGGCCCCGAGGTCGCTCGAGCGGGGATCGCCGAGAACGTGCGCTTCGCCAAGGCGGCGCGGGAGGCGGAGAAGCTGGGCGGTAGCGCTCACGTCGCCGCGACCTTCGGCCTCCACGCGAGCCTGACCCTCTCGGACGAGACGCTCGAGCGAGCGCGCGACGCCGCGCGGGGAGCGGGCTTGCCCGGGTTCCACGTCCACGTCGCCGAGAGCCGCTTCGACCCCGACGACTCGCTCCGCCGGAGCGGCGTGCGCACGGTCCAGCGCCTCGCGCGAGCTGGAGTGCTCGGGCCGGCCTCGATCGCCGCTCACGGCGTGCACGTGGACGCGGCCGAGCGCGCTCTCCTCAAGGAGACGGGCACGGTCGTCGTGACGAACCCGTCCTCGAACCGGAACAACGCCGTCGGGAGAGCGGACCTCGCCCGCCTCCTCGAGAGCGGGGTCAAGCTCGCACTCGGGACGGACGGGATGTCGGCGGACGTGCTCGCGGAAACCACGCAGGCTTTCCTCGGCTCCAAGGATCGGGCCGAGAGCCCGCGGGCGGGCTGGGCCGAGGCGCACGCCGCGCTCGCCGGGAACGCGGGCGTGGCCCAGCTTCTCTTCCAGGAAGCGAAGCTCGGGAAGATCGCCCAGGGCGGCCCGGCCGATCTCGTCGTGCTCGACTACGTTCCCTGGACGCCTCTCCAGGGAGAGCGCTTCTTCGCTCACGTGCTCTACGGGAACCTCGGCGCGAGGACGTGGCACACGATCGCGGGAGGCCGGTTCGTCGTGAGAGACGGCCGCCTCGCGAGCCCGGGCGTGGACCTCGAGCGCGCGGCCGCCCTCGCGCGCGAGAGGGCCCGCGCTCTCTGGGACCGCCGCGCGGCCTTCGCGCCGGCGCCGGGACAAGGGAGGAACGCGTGATCCCTCGCTTCGAGGACTTCGAGCCGCTCCTCTCGGAGGAGCAGATCAAGGCGCGCACGCGAGAGCTCGGGCGAGCGATCTCGCGGGACCTCGCTCCGGCCTCCGACCTCGTCGTCGTCGGAGTGCTCAAGGGCTCGCTCGTCTTCATGGCCGACCTGATCCGCTCGCTGCCGCCCGACGTCACGTGCGACTTCCTGCGCCTCTCGTCCTACGAAGGCGGCACGGAGTCCACGGGGAGCGTGCGCTTCGACTTCGACCTCACCCAGCCGATCGCGGGGAAGAACGTCCTGATCGTCGAGGACATCGTGGACACCGGCCTCACCATGAGCTTCCTCCTCGACGCGCTCCGGGTGAGGAAGCCGAGGGAGCTCCGGATCTGCGCCCTCCTCGACAAGCCCGCGCGGCGAAAGCGCGAGGTGCCCGTCCACTACAAGGGCTTCACGATCGAGGACCGCTTCGTGATCGGCTACGGCCTCGACCTCGAGGGGAGGTTCCGGAACCTCCCCTACATCGCCGCGCTCACGCACGAGGCTCAGGCGCGCCTCCGCGCCGAGGCCGATGCGGCCCGCGAGCGCTCGAAGCAGCAGTGAGAGCATGACCTTCCCTCCTTCGCTGCTCATCGCGCTCGGCGGAAACGCGATCGTCCGCCCGGGCGAGAAGGGCACGGTGCAAGAGCAGCTCGCCCGCACGCGCGAGAGCATGGGGATCCTCGCCGCGGCGCTCGCGCGCGAGCCCGCCGCGAAGCCGAAGATCGTGATCACGCACGGGAACGGCCCGCAGGTGGGAGACGTCATGCTGCGAGGCGAGCTCGCGCGCACCGAGATGGGCCCGATCCCGCTCGACGCGGCCGTCGCCGACACGCAGGGCTTCATCGGCTCCATGATCGCGCTCCTCCTGCGAGACGAGCTCGCGCGGCGAGGAGTCCCGCGCGACGTCGTCGCGGTCGTGACGCACGTCCTCGTCGATCCCGACGACGAGGCCTTCGAAGACCCGACGAAACCGATCGGCGCGTTCTACTCCTCGATCACGCAGGCGCGCAGGCCCGGCTGGGTCGTGAAGGAGTTCCCTCCGAGGGGCTGGCGGCGCGTCGTCGCCTCGCCTTCTCCCACGGAAGTCGTCGAGCGAGAGACGATCCGCGGCTTGCACGAAGCCGGAGCGATCGTCGTCTGCGCCGGCGGCGGCGGGATCCCGGTGACGCGCGGGAAGGACGGCCTCCTCCGGGGAGTCGAGGCCGTCGTCGACAAGGACCGGACGAGCGCTCTCCTCGCGGGAGACCTCGGGATCGACACGCTCGCCGTCCTCACCGCGGTCGAGAGGGTGCAGATCGGTTACGGGACCGCGCGCGCCGCCGATCTCTCCCGCGTCACGCGAGCGCAGCTCGCGTCCTACCATGCTCAGGGCGAGTTCCCTCCCGGGAGCATGGGCCCCAAGATCGAGTCGGCGCTCGCCTTCCTCGCTCGAGGCGGGCGGCGCGTCGTGATCACCTCGGAGGAGAAGCTGCAAGACGGCCTCGACGAGAAGACGGGCACGATCGTCCTCGCGGGGCCGTGAGCGGTCGGTGCGCGCTCTCTCGCGTGCGAGCTCTTCACGGTCATTTCCCGCGAAGCTCGACGATCAGCTTCCGCACGGCCGGCGCCTCGGGATCGCCCGGCCCGAGCTCGAGGAACCGCTCGAGGTCGGAGGTCGCCCCGGCGCGGTCGCCGGACGTGCGCCTCACGAGGCCGCGCCATTTCCAGGCTGCCGCTCGTCCCGGCTCGAGCTCGAGAGCTCGCGTGAGATCGGAGATCGCCGACCCTAGGTCGCCCTTCCTCCCGCGGAGCCAGCCGCGGCACTCCCAGCCGTCGGCGAGCTTCGGATCGAGCTCGAGCGCGTACGTGTAGTCGGCGAGCGCGCCCTCCTCGTCCTTGAGGCTCTCTCTCACGGTCCCCCGGCAACAGAGAGCGCTGGCCTCCCTGGGCTCGATCTCGATGGCCTTCTCGATGTCGGCGAGCGCGCCCGTGTAGTCTCCCTTGAGCCGGCGCGCGGCGGCGCGACTCTGCCAGGCTATGCCGCTCTTCGACCCCAGCTCGATCGCGCGGGTCGAGTCCGCGATCGCGCCGTCGAGGTCGCGCGTCAGGGCGCGGACCCCCGCGCGGTTCTTGTAGCCCTCGGAGCGGCCGGGATCGAGCTCGATCTCGCGCGTGAAGTCGGCCAGGGCGCCGGCGAGATCGCCTCCCAGGTGCCTGGCGGTCCCACGAATGTCGAGAGCCTCGACGTTCCGGGGGTCCAGCTCGAGCGCGCGCGTGGAGGCCGCGATCGATCGCTCCATTTCTCCCATCATCCGGTGGACGTCGCTTCGCCGCACCCAGAGCGGCACGAGCTTCGGGTCGAGCTCGAGCGCCCGCGTCATGTCGGCGAGGGCTCCCGCGAGATCGCCCTTCGTCTCGTTCACCAGACCGCGCTCGCCCCATGCGGCCGCCATGCGAGGATCGAGCTCGATCGCTCGCGTGAGGTCCGCGATCGCGGCCGGCACTTCGTCCTTCTGCTTGTGGGCGATCCCACGGTTCACCCACGCCCCGGCGACGTCGGAGCCGAGCTCGATCGCGCGCGTCGCGTCCGCGAGCGCAGCGTCGAAATCACCGGCGTGGATGCGCGCGGACGAGCGGTTCATGAAGACCCACACGTCGGGCCGCAGCTCGGCCGCCCGCGTGAAGTCCGCGATGGCGCCCGGCAGGTCGCGCTTCGATTGGCGCGCGAGTGCGCGATAGCTCCAGGCATCGGCGCAGCGCGGGTCGATCTCGATCGCGCGCGTCGCATCCGCGATCGCGCCGTCCTGGTCTCCCTGATCCCGGCGAAGCACGACGCGATGGATCCACGCCGCGACGAGCTTCGGATCGAGCTCGATCGCCCTCGTGTCGTCGGCGATCGCTCCCTTCGCGTCGCCCGCTCCGGCGCGCGCGACCGCGCTGGCCACGAGTCGTCGCGCCTCGTCGCGAGCGCTCGCCGTGGAGGTCGAGGCGGGGGGAGGCTTCGCGTTCACGAGGGGCTTGGGCGGGCTCGCGGGCCTGGGCATCTCCTTGTCTTCCTGGGAGGTTCCCCGAGAGAGGACGAAGGCGATGGCTCCGGCCGCTCCGATGATGATGAGAGAGGCGACGGCCAGACCGCACTTCCCTCGACCGGAGCCGACGCGAGCGGAGGGCGCCTCGCCGCGCGAGATCGCCTCGAGCTCGCGCACGACCTCCGCGGCGCTCGAGGGCCTGTTGTCCGGTTCCTTCTCGAGGAGAGCGAGGATCAGCCACTCGAATCCTCGCGGCAAGTCCGGGGCGAGCGAGCGCGGCGACCGTGGCGTGGCCACGAGGTGCTTCTTGAGGAGAGCGTATCCCGTTCCCTCGAACGGAGGGACCCCGGCGACGAGCGCGTAGAGAACCGCGCCGAGGCTGTAGAGATCGGCGCGCGCGGTGAGCGCCCGCTGCCCGTCGGCTTGCTCGGGCGCCATGTACTCGAGCGTCCCAAGGATCTCGCCCGTCTTCGTGAGCGCGGCCGAGACCGCGAGGAAGGACGCCTGGGCGCCGACGAGGCCGAAGTCCGCGAGCTTCGGGATCTCGCGCGAGCCGTCTCCTTTCCAGAGGAGGACGTTGTCGGGCTTCAGGTCGCGGTGGATCAGGCCGGCCTCGTGCACCGCCGCCAGGCCGCGCGCGATCCCGGCCCCGAGCTCCGCCGCCTCGCTCCACGCGAGGCGGCCTCGCGCGAGCTTCGCCTTGAGCGTTCCTCCCTCCACGTGCTCGAAGGCGAGGTAAGGCGTCCCGTTCTCCTCGCCCGCCTCGTGGAGCGCGACGACGTTCTCGTGGCGGAGCGCGGCCGCGGCGCGCCCCTCGCGCTGGAAGCGCTTCTGGAAGGTCGCGTCCCTCGCGAGCTCCGAGGAGACGATCTTGAGCGCGACCGCTCGCCCCGACCGCTGGTCCTGGGCCTTGTAGACGACGCCCATGCCTCCGCGGCCGAGGACCTCGACGATCCGGTAGGCGCCGAACGTCGAGCCCGGCACGAGCGCGGCGTTCGCCCCGCTCACATGAGCTCGCCCACGAGCTCCGACGAGACCTCGTCTCCCAGGATCGGCTTCACGCGCGCCATGAGCTCGTCCATGGTGTAGCGCCTCGTGAGGTCGAACGTGACGTAGCGCCCGTTCGCGTGCTGCGAGTCGATGATGAGCTGCCGCGAGTTCGCGACGCGGAACCCCTTGGGCGTCGGCGTGTGCCCGCAGACGACGAAGTCGGTCTCCATGCGCTCGGTGAAGGCCTTGATCGTGGGCTCCTCGAAGTCTCTCCCCTCGACGAGCGCCTTGATCGGGCCGCACTTCTCGAGCGGAAGCTTCGCCGAGGTCGTCGTCAGGTACTCCATGGAGAGCGACGGGATGTACGGCTTCTTGGGAGTCGAGTGAGACATGAAGACCCCGTTCGGAGCGACGATCGCCGCCGGCATGTCCCTGATGAACTTCATGTAAGCCTGCGCCACCTCCTCGTGGCGAGCCTGATACATGAAGGCCATTCCCTTGTAGAGATACCGGTTGAGCGACTTCCCTCCTTTCACGAGGTCTCGGCCGAGGCCGAAGGCGAGGTCGTGGTTGCCGAGGAGGTAGTAGACGCGCCCCGGGTAGCGCGCGACGAGCTTGAGCGCCTCGAGGATCGCCACGAAAGAGAGGTCGCGCTGGTCCGAGGTGATGACGCGCGAGTGGATGATCTCCTGGACGACGAAGATCCGGTCGGGGTTCGCGTCGAGCGCGGCCGCTTCCGCGAAGCGCCGGAGGTTCTCGACGTTCCCGTGGAGGTCTCCCGTGAGCCAGAGGTCGCCCTTCGCCTCGAGGATCACGGCGCGCCCCTTGATCTTCGGGTCGCGCGCGCGCGCTCGCGTCGCGGCGTCGATCGCCTCGAGCGCCTCGTCGGGCCCCTCTCCCGCCGCGCGCTTGGCCGCGGCCTCGTTCGCGAGCTTCCGGATCTCGCCGATCGCGAGGAGCGATCCCTCGTCGACCGAGGACGCGTCGATCTTCTTCGAGTCGGCGACGAGCCTCGCCTGGACCTCGTCCGAGCTCGACTCGAGGTGGAAGCCGC
>JACQDU010000584.1 GCA_016200955.1 bacterium | reverse complement strand
GGGAGAGCGAGCGCGCTCGTCGAGCGATAGAGCTCCTCCTCGTAGTACTCGTGGAACCAGAGCACGTGAGGCCGAGCCGATTCGCCGCAGCGAGCGCACCGGAGGAGCTTCCGGTCCTCGTCTCCGAGAGGCTTTCCGCGGGGCCAGTCGAGGGATAGCTCCCGGGGAACGGGCGAGCGGAGCGAGCAGCTCCCCGAGCAGCGCACGAAGTCGATGTTCCCGTGGATCTCGAGTGTCCGCGCGGGACTGCTCCCCGCGCGGAGGTGGAGGCCGTCCACGTTCTGCGTCACGAGCGCGAAGCGTTCGCCGAGCGCCTCCTCGAGGCGGACGAGCGCCCGGTGAGCGGGGTTGGGCGAGGCCGCGCGGCAGACGCTCCGGCGGTGGAGATACCAGGCCCAGATCTCGTCTGGCATGCGGAGAAAGGCCTCGTGCGTGGCGAGCTCCTCCGGGTGGTAGTTCCGGGAGCCGACCTTCCAGTAGCCTTCCTCGCCGCGGAAGGTCGGGATCCCGCTCTCGGCGGAGATGCCCGCTCCCGTGAGGACGAGGACCTTCCCCGGGCTCGCGCCGGCCCGCGCGAGCGTCTCTCCCAGGGATGCGGGGATCGTTTCCATGCTCGCCCGAGATTCCAGCATGCGTCGCCTCATTCTTTTGACAAGAATCACCGCCGACCGGCATGCGCGAGTTTCCCGCGGGCCGGTGTTATGCTTGCCCGGAGCGGCGAGGAAGCCGGCGATGCGTCTTCTCGTGACGGGGGGCTGCGGTTTCATTGGCTCCGCCTTCCTGCGAGCGGCCCTCTCCCGCTCGTCGGTCGAGCGCGTCGTGAACCTCGACGTGCTCTCGTATTCCGGGCGGCGAGAGAACCAGAGCGAGCTCGAGCGCGAGGCGAGATACCGGCTCGTCGTGGGAGACATAGCCGACGCCGCCCTCGTCGCGCGCGTCTTCCAGGAAGAAAAGATCGACCACGTCGCCCACTTCGCGGCGGAGTCGCACGTGGACCGCTCGCTGTTCGCGGCGCAGGCCTTCGTCCACACGAACGTCCTCGGGACGCTCGTCCTCCTCGAGGCTGCGCGAGGCGCGAGGGAGAAGGGGCGCTTCGAGCGCTTCCTGCACGTCTCGACGGACGAGGTCTACGGCGACCTCGGGGACACGGGAGACGTCTTCCGCGAGACCACGCCGCTCTCTCCCAGGAATCCTTACTCGGCGTCCAAGGCGGGCGCGGACCTGCTCGCGCTTTCCTACGTGAAGACGCACGGGCTCCCGCTCGTCGTGACGCGCTCGTCGAACAACTACGGGCCGAGGCAGTTCCCCGAGAAGCTCATGCCTCTCGTCGTGACGAACGCTCTCATGGACCGGCAGGTGCCCGTCTACGGCGACGGGAAGAACGTGCGCGACTGGCTGTTCGTGGAAGACAACGCGCAGGGGATCTTCGCCGCCATGGAGCGCGGACGCCCGGGCGAGGTCTACAACCTCGGGGGAGAGAACGAGCGCGAGAACCTGACGGTCGTGCGCGCGATCCTCGCCGCTCTCGGGAAGCCCGAGTCCCTCATCCAGTTCGTGAAGGACCGCCCGGGCCACGACCGGCGCTACGCGCTCGACTCCAGGAGAGCTCACGGAGAGCTCGGCTGGAAGCCGGCCGTGACATTCGAGGAAGGCCTCGCGCGGACGGTCGCGTGGTATCGAGCGAACGAGCCCTGGTGGCGCGCGATCCGGGACGACTCCTTCGACGCCTACTACGAGCGCCACTACGGGAAGCTCGGCCTCAAGGAGCAGCCCACCGCGTGAGCGACCGCACGACGCATCGCCTGAGCGGCACCGCGGTCCTCGTGACGGGCGTGGGAGGGCGGCTCGGAGCCGAGCTCGTGCGCGCCTTCGAGGCGCGCGGCGCCCGGGTCACGGGAGTCGGCCGCGCCGACTTCGACCTCGGCGGCCGCGAGCTCGTCCTCGAGGCCATGGAGCGCGTGCGTCCGAAGACGATCGTCCACGCGGCGGCATGGACCGCCGTCGATGCCTGCGAGGATGACCCCGACACGGCTTACCGGATCAACACTCTCGGGACGCGCAACGTGTGCGAGGCGGCGGACGCGATCTCGGCGCGCGTGGTCTTCGTCTCGACCGACCACGTCTTCTCGGGCGAGCGCACGGAGCCTTACGACGAGTTCCAGGAGCCGGACCCGCGCTCCGTCTACGGGCGCTCGAAGCTCTGGGGCGAGCGCTTCGTGCAGAGGCTCGGCCCCAGGCACGTGATCGTGCGGACCTCGCGGCTCTTCGGAGGCGCCGCGCGGAACTACGTCGTCTCCGTGCTCGAGCGGGCGCGTGCTCTGGCGCCGGGGGAGCCGTTCGTGGCCGTCTCGGACCAGCTCGCGATCCCGACGTTCGTGCCCGAGCTCGCCTCCACGGTCGCGGAGATCACCGAGAAGGCGGGCGGAGGGATCTACCACCTGACGAGCTCGGGGAAGCCGTGCTCGTGGGCGGAGCTCGCGCGCCGGACGATCGCTCTCGCGGGACTCGCGGTTCCCGTTCGCGAGATCTTCTCCCGCGAGAGCCCGAGGCTCGCTCACCGGCCGCCTTTCGGCGTGCTCATGAGCCGCGTCGCCGTGCTCGAGGGGATCGCGCCGCTCTCCCCCTGGGAGGAGGCGCTCGCGGGTTACGTGAAGACGCTCGGAGCGCCGGCGCCCGAAGCGAAGCGAGGGCGCGCGTGAGCCGGAAGACGACCTTCTTCGAGCGCGCCATGCTCCAGGCGAGCCTCTACGAGCGCGCCCACCGCTTCCTGTCGAAGACGATCTGGCAGATCGACCTGAAGAGGCTCCCGACGCGCTGGCAGCGCACGGGTCTCCTCGCGCTCCGCGTCCTCTACCTGGGCGGGCGAGGGCTCATGTCGAGCCGCACGCAGCTCCAGGCGAGCTCTCTCACTTACACGACCATGCTCGCGCTCGTGCCGGCGTTCGCGATCGTCTTCTCGATCTTCCAGGGGTTCGGCGGGCTCGACCAGACGGCGTCTCGCGTGAAGCAGTTCGTGGTCGAGGCGATCGCCGCGAACCCCGAGCAGGCCGCGACGATCTCCGAGAAGATGGAGGAGCTCGTCCGGGGCGCGCAGAAGCACGTGAACTCGGGCTCCGGGATCGCGGGCGCCGCGCTCGTCCTCCTCATCTACACGATCGTCTCGCTCCTCTCGTCGGTCGAGGCGACGCTCAACAACGTCTGGGAGGTCAAGCGCAGCCGTTCCTTCATCCAGAAGTTCATGACCTACTGGGCGGTCGCGACCCTCGGCCCGATCCTCCTCGGCGTCGCTCTGCTCGCGGGATCGCAGCTCGCCGCGTACAGGCCCACGAAGATCCTGGATCGCTTCCGGACCTCGAAGAACGTCGAGAAGGAGAAGGCCAAGGAGGCGGAGAAGGAGCAGCCCGCGAAGGAGACCGAGCCCGACGACGAGTTCCGCTTCCAGGGCGTGGGAGGAGCGATCGCCGAGCGCCACCTTCGCCTCGCGAAGCACGGCTCCGAGGCGATCCAGACGCCCGAGGACGAGGCGCGCTACCTGCTCCTCGGCACTCTCCCGACGCCCGAGCAGGAGGAGGAGGAGCGCGGGTTCCGGCTCACGTCGTTCTTCCTCACCGTGGTCTTCTTCTTCGTCCTCTACGCCTTCATGCCCAACACGAAGGTCCAGCTCAAGCCCGCGCTGATCGGCGGCCTGATAGCGGCGACGGCGTGGCAGACGAGCAAGTGGGCCCTCGCGAGGTCGAGCACGTCTCTCGTGCAATACAACACGATCTACGGCGGCCTCGCGACGATCCCGATCCTCATGTTCTGGCTCTACATCACCTGGCTCATCGTGATCGTGGGAGCCGAGCTCACGTTCGCGATCCAGAACAGCGGCTCGCAGGGGCGGGAGGAGCTCGCCGAGCAAGCGAGCCCCCGTTGCCGCGAGGTCGTCGCGCTCCGGGTCATGGCGACGATCGCCCGGGCTTTCTCGCGGGGCGCGACGCCTCCCGTTCTCTCGGTGCTCGCGAAGGAGATCGGCGCGCCGCTCACGCTCGTCTCGACCGTCGTCTTCCGCCTCTGCGAGGACGGGCTCCTCCGCGAGGTCGAGGAGGCGAGCTCGGCCGAGGAGTCGCGCGGCTACGTCCCCGCGCGGCCGCTCTCGCAGATCACGCTCGCCGAGATCGGGAAGTCGCTCCACGAGAGGCAGGGGATCAACTTCTCCCTCGAGGGCGGGCTCGAGGCGAGCTACCTCGAGGAGCAGCTCGGCCTCGCCGAGAGCGCTCGCGACGGGATCGGCGGGAGGATCACGCTCGAGACGATCGTCGCCGGCCTCGCCGAGAGGTCCAGGGCGCCGGCTCCCGTGCCCGGGCCGAGCGTTCCCACGAACGGGGGCGCGCCTTCTTCTCCCTCGACGACCGAGGTCGGGGGGAGCGCTTGAACGGGATCGACGGCGCGACCGAAACGACACCGTCATCGCCCGAAACAGGCGTCGCGATGCGCTCGCGACATCTTGGCCTCCGCGCGCCGTGCGCCTCTGCGGCGAACACACGTCCCGCGCAGAGACCTTCAGGGAAGGTTGAATTCCTCTGCGGAAGCTCTGCGCGCTCCGCGCCTCTGCGGTTCCATGCAGGGTGACCTCGTGTGCCCTTCTACTCCGCGTCACCGACAGATGTGACGGTTCAGCGTCTCGCCGACGGGATCGTGACGATCCCTCGCGAGAGCTCCCCGGCCGCCGTGTCGTGAGAGGACACGAAGATGCGACGGCCGGCTCCATGGGCCGAGGGGACGGGGTGAGACGCCGCCCGAGCTACTTGAAGACGACCTTCACGTCGTGAGCTTCCGCGGGAGTCGCCCCGACCCGGATCGTGACCTCGCCGGGGGCCTTCCTGTCACGGAAACAAGCCTCGAAGTCCGATGCGGAGGAGATCGACTTCCCGTCCACCGCGTAGATGTGCTCCCCGAGCTTGATCCCCGCCTGAGCAGCCGGCGAGCCGCCCGAGAGGCCGCTCACCTTGGGCGTGTGGTCGAGCGCGGAGGCGGAGCTCGAGCCGAACTCGATGACGTTCGTGACGGGAGTGTCGGAGATGCTCATCCCGAGCTCGGTTCGCATCGGCCGGGGCTCGGGATGGCTCGCCGGCGGCGTCGCGCCCGGAGTCGCCGTCGAGACCGGCGTCGCGCTCGGAGTCGGAGCGGGAGACGGCGTCGCCTGCGGCGCGGGCGCCGGAGCCGCCGGAGCGGGCGTCGGAGCCGGCGGCGCGGCGACCGGCGGCGCGACCGGAGGGCCCGGAGCCGGAGCGACGCTCGCCGGCGCCGGCGGCGGCGCGGGAGGCGCGCGATCGACGCGGATCATGACGACCGTCGCGGTGAGCGCTCCCACGGCGAGGAGGAAGAAGCCGGCGCTCGCGGCAAGGACGGCGCGACCTTCCACGGGGCCTCCTTGGGCAGGAGATTAGCCGGGCTCGGGGGCGCGCGCCCGGGGCTCCCGGAGCGGCCCGGTTTCGACTACCTTCCCGGCGTGAACTTCCTCGCGCACGCTTGGGTCCTTCCGGGGAGCGGGCCCGAGCTCGTCCTCGGGTGCGCCCTCCCGGACCTCCTCGGGGCGTTCGACCGCCGGGCGCCGCGCCTCGCGGGCGAGGCGGCTCGCGCGCTCGAGGAAGCGGGAGCCCGCGAGGTCGCGCGCGGCGTGCGCGCGCATCACGTCGCGGACGCCTGCTTCCACGACCTCCCGGCGTTCCGAGACGGGTGCCTGGCGCTCCGGGGAATCGCGGCACGCCTCGTCGCGAGAGGAGAGCGCGTCCGCGGCTTCTTCCTCTCGCACCTCCTCCTCGAGGTCTTGCTCGACGCTACCCTCCTCGAGCGCGAGCCCGCTCTCGTCGGGCGCTTCTACGAGGAGCTCGGGAGAGCGGACGTGGCCGGCGCTGCGCGCAAGGCGTCTTCGGCCGCGGGCACGCCCCGCGACGCGAGGGCCTTCGCGAGCTACTTCCAGGGATTCGTCGAGGCGCGCTTCCTCGAGGGCTACGGGACGGACGAGGGCGCGGCGCTCCGCGTCGCTCGCGTGCTCGCCCGCGCGCGGCAGCCTCTATCACCCTCGGGCGAGGCGCTCCTGAGAGACGAGATCGCGCCCGCGCGCGCGGTCGTGCGCGAGC
>JACQDU010000541.1 GCA_016200955.1 bacterium | reverse complement strand
GAGCGCCGGCGCGAACGCGACGATCTTTTACTGCCTCACGTGGATCCACGCCCTCCACGTGCTCGGAGGGCTCGTGATCCTGGGAGTCTGCCTCGCCAACGCGTGGCGCGGGCGCTACACGCTCGACGCTCATCTGGGAGTCGAGCTGTGCGAGCTCTACTGGCACTTCCTCCTCGCCGTCTGGCTCGTGCTCGTCGTCATGCTCTTCTTCATGCTCTGAGAGAGGACCGGCTTGAAGCTGAACGAGGACCAGAGAGAGGCGGCCTTCCTGCTCGCCTTCGTCGCGGGGGGCTTCCTCGTCGGGCTCGCCTTCCTCGTGACGATCATCCTCTTCTTCATGAATTACTCGTAGCCCGGGGGCCGGGGGGACCTCACTTCCGGTCGTCGTCGGCGCCTGGCTTGGCCTTCGGCGCCTTCCACCAGGCGAGGGCCTCCTTGGCGGCCGCGCGATAGTAGTCGGCGTTCTGCCCGCCTTGCCGCTTCGACCACGCGGCGTCCTTGCCGACGACGCGCTCGAAGTCGAAGAGGATCTGCATGATCAGGTAAGCGTCCTCGCACGGACCCTCGATCGCCGCCTTGAGGCCCTCGGCGACGAGATCGGTGGCCTCGCGGTCGTTCACGAACGTGGCGAGCATGTGGCAGAGGATGGGCTCGCTCGTGCTCCAGTCCGGGCGGTCCTTGGTCAGCTTCTTGAGCTCGGCCTTCGCGCGGAGATCGCCGAGAGCGAAAATCGCCGCCTGGCGGATGTCCGTGTTCGCGTCGGACGCCTGCTCGACGACGGCGGGAACGACGGACTTGGCCTCGCTCCTCCCGAGCGCGAGCAGGAGGAGGAGCCGGTCGTTCGCGTGCTCGGCCGTCTTGAGGAGCGGGACGAGCGCCGCGACCTTGAGCTTCTCGCCCGCGGTGTGGACGGCGAGGTGGGCCGCGAGCCGCGTTCTCACCGAGCGCGCGCCGTCCTGGACCACGTCCTCGAGCTTGGGCGCCAGACCCTGCTCCCTGAGGACGGCGACCATGTTCACGACGCCGAAGAGGCTCTTGTCGCCGTCCTCGGCGAAGTCGAGGAGGGCGGGCAGCATGCTGGCCGAGACGTCCTCCCGCCCGATCGCCTCTCGAACTCTCCGGTGGGTCTCCGAGTCGTGCCCGATCGCCTCCACGAAGCAGGAGTGAGTGGCGCTCGCGCCGCCCGCGAGGGCATCCCGCACCTGGGGCGCGCAGAACCGGTCGAGGAGCAGCATCGCGACGGCATCGACCTCGTCGCTGCCCATCTTCTCGAGGTCCGTCGTGATCGTGTCCTTGCCGGGTCGCCACCACTCGTCGGTGAGCTCGCGGACCTTCTTCACCAGCTCGACCGCATTGCCCCTCGAGCTCTCCCATCGGTCGGGAAAGCGCTTCCCCGTGAGCAGGGTCAGCGTCGTCTGCGCGTCGCCCGCGAACTGGCTGTAACCCGCGGCGTGCCGGAGGACGTTCTCGAGGAGGAGAGGAATCGCCGCCTTGGCCCGCATCCGCCGCAGCACGCGCAGCGTCTCGTGAGGATAGTTCCTGCCGAGACCATCCTCGCTCGCCTTGAGGTTGTTCTCGGCCTCGACGAGCCTCCTCCTCTGGGAGGAGGTGGTCTTCTCGCGGAGCGCGACGTAGTCCTTCTCGAGCTCGTCCATGAGCGGCCTCGCGCTCTCGACGGCCGCGCGAGCCGCTTCCTCCCTCTGGCGATTGGCCTCGGCGGCTCTCTTCAGCATCTCGTCGCGCTGCTCCTCGGGCGTCTTCCGGCGTGGCGGCGCCGCGTCCTGCGCCGAACCCTCCGTGGCGAGCGCGAGACCCGCCACGAACACCGCGAGCGCGAGGCTGACGGGGGTCCTAGAGTGCCGAAGCGTCTCAGCCAGAGCAGGTGGTTTCGACGTCTCGCGCGGATGACGTTCGCTCCGCGCTTCGCGCTCCACGAACCGCGCGAGGCACGGCGCTCGTCCGAGACTCTTGTGGTCGACAGGGGACATGATCTCCTCCGATGTTCGCGGGAGCCTTCCGGGCCGAGACGCGAAGCGCACGGAGCCCACGCCCGAGACGCGTTCTTGGGGGTCCTTCCCGGAGGGGAGCCCCGAGAGAGGTCGCTCCCCGCCTCCTTCCCCGGGGAGCGCAAACCAGCGG
>JACQDU010000540.1 GCA_016200955.1 bacterium | reverse complement strand
GCAAGGAGCTCGTCGCGCGCTGGCTGCACGAGAGGAGCGAGCGCCGCGCGGGGCCGTTCATCGCGGAGAACCTCGGCGCTCTCGCCGGCGGAGTGCTCGAGGCGGAGCTCTTCGGCCACGCGAAGGGAGCGTTCACGGGAGCCGACCGCTCGCGGCCCGGGCTCTTCCAGCTCGCGGACGCCGGGACTCTCTTCCTCGACGAGATCGGCGAGATGAGCCAGGAGCTCCAGCAGAAGCTCCTCCGCGTGCTGCAGGAGCGCGAGGTGCGCCCCGTCGGCGGCACGAGCTCGGTGCGCGTCGACATCCGCGTCCTCGCCGCGACTCACAGGAACCTGAGCGACATGGTGAGGAAAGGAGAGCTCCGCGAGGACCTCTTCTATCGCCTGAGCGTGATCCGGGTCCGCATCCCGCCGCTGCGAGAGCGGCGCGAGGACGTGCCGCGCCTGTTCGAGCTCTTCCTCTCGCGCGCGGCCGCGGCGCAGGGGAGGACGGCGCCCGCGGCGACGCCCGACCTCCTCGCGCGGCTGGCCGCGCACTCCTGGCCCGGGAACGTGCGGGAGCTCGAGGCCTTCGCCACGCGCTACGTGCTCGAGGGCCCGCGAGCCGAGATCTCGGGCGCGGACGCTCCCGGCGGCGCCTTCTCGCTCGACGTGCGGCTCGGAGACGGCGACATCCCCTCGCTGCGCGAGGTGAGAGCGCGGCTCGACCGGGCGTACGTCGCGCTCGTCCTCGACCGCTGCGGCGGCAACGTGAGCGCCGCCGCCAAGGCGCTCGACATGAACCGGAGCCACGTCTCGGACCTCGTCAAGAAGCTCGGCCTGCGCGAGGCCGAGGGCGGCTCCTCTCCCTGAACCGCCACGTCTACGAGATGGCCCGCGCGGATCGACGGGACGATCGGCTCATTGAGCGCTGATCATCGAGGAGGAACCGACGACGTCAAACGCGAAGACGCGAAGACGCGAGGCGGGCTCTTCGCGCCTTCGCGCCTTCGCGTTTTCACTCTCTCGACGGAACTCATCACGTCGATCGGCCGGAGCGGTCACTCCCCGGGCTGGACCGCTCCCGAGGTCGCGGAGTCGAGCGCGTCCTGGTCGGCTCCCAGGTCCGCGCCGTCCGTCGCGGCGCCGGCGTAGGCGCTCGAGCTCGCGAGGTGATAGTCGCCGCTCGCGGCTCCCACGAAGCCCACGTCGTCGATCGACGCGAGGAACGAGTTGTCGCCGGGATAGGCCGAGGCCTCGGTGCCGCCCGGAGTCCCGAAGAAGACGTTCTTCTTCAGGATCCATCCCGGCATGCAGTAGGTCGTGAGAGCCGGAGTGCCGCTCCCGACGCCGCCGCCGAAGACGCCGTAGTCTCCGTAGGAGATCACGTTGTTCTGGAACGTGAAGGCGAGGACCTTGTCCTTCGGGCCGTGGGCGTCGCCGATGATGATGGCGCTCTGGTTCCTTGTGTGGGCGATGACCGTGTTGTGGTCGATCGTCAGGTGCTTCGGCCCGTGAGCTCCGCCGCCGGTGCCGACGAGGAAGCAGCGGCCGTTGGCGGCGCCGTAGTACGCGCTCCCCCATGCCTCGCCGTCGAGGTCGTCCACGAGGTTCCCCGCGATGAGGATCCTGTGAGCGACGTCGCTCGGGTGATAGGTGTCCACCCCGAGGATGTTGAAGCCTCCGCCGGTGTGGCGGACGAGGTTTCGCTGGAAGGTCACGTCCGCGACGACGCTCCAGGGAGCGCCGCCGTCCTGGTTGCGCGGCGTCAGGACGATCGCGAAGCCGTCCTGGTCCGCCTGGACCCAGTTGTTCTCGAAGACGTTCCCCTCGACGAGCACGCGCCGGGCGTTCTTGAGCTCGAAGAGGTTCTTGACGCGCCACGCGGTGCCCGCGTAGCTCGCGTCGCCGATCTTCCAGGAGAGCGGCTTCTTCAGGTGGTTGCCGCGGATCTCGATGTCCGAGGCGACGAGCTCGGCGATCGCGGGGTCCGATCCTCCGAAGATGACGTTCTCGCCCGCTCCCTCGAGGTAGTTGTTGACGATCTTGTAGGGCCCCGCCCCGTTCCAGCTCCCTATCGCCTGGGAGTCGTGATCGGTGTCCGCGCAGTCGGAGATGTAGCAGCCGATGACGGCGGCCCACCTCGCGTCGAGGAGGATCCCGCGCCTCGTCCCCGCGACCGGATCGCCGTGGATGTAGCAGCGGTCGAAGATGAGGTGATGCGGGAGGTCCTCCTTCTTCGTCACGCTCGCACCGCTCGAGTCGAGGCCGAGGGCGACGAGGTTGTAGACGTAGCCGTCGCGAGGCGTGATCTCGAGCCCGATCAGGCGGAAGTGATGCGCGGCCGGGCTCGCGTGGATCGCTTCCCAGCCGCGCGGAGCGGTGATCTTCGCGAGGTAAGGCGCGTGAGACGGCGCCACGCGGTGGTCGAGAGCGGGGAGGTTCCTGTCGGAGGCGTCCGAGCGCACCGTGATCCAGCCGCTCGCTGTCCCCGTGTAGCTCGGGAGAGTGAACGGCCCCGCGAACGTCGCTCCCGCGGCGAGGAGGATCACGTCGCCCGGCTTCGCCGAGTCGAGCGCCGACTGGAGGTCGCCACCCTCGGGCACCCGGATCGTCTCGCCCGTGGGCGGGACATGGGTCGTGTCGACGTGAGCGCGCGGAAGCTCCGGCAGGACGAGCGCCGCTTTCCCGGCCGACGCGGACCCGCCGGACTCGCACGGGAGCGGGCGCACGACGAAAACGGCGGCGGACAGCGCGAGCACGACGGAGCCGGCACGCACGAACGCTCTCGTCTCCACGGTCCAACACTCCTCTCCCCAGAGCCCGCGCGCCCCGGAGAGGTCCGGGGCGGCTCTCCGCTCGCGAGCGGATCCGCGGCCTCTGTCGAGCTCGGCTCGACTCCTCGCTCGACGCCGCGACCGTGGGAAGAGCATGCGATGGACCATGCGCCGCTCGCGCGGAAACTCCGCGGGCGACCGGCGCCGCGAGGCGCGCTCCCGGCGCGCCGATGCTCGAGGCGACACTCGCGTGTCGGCTCGAGGCGACACCCCGGGGGGAGAGAGACAGGACCAAGGCGCTTGGCGTTCGAGAGCTCGCTAGCCCTTGCCGAGCGTGTACGCCATGGCGGCGAAGACGACCATGAACAGGAAGCCGAAGAAGATCCGGAGCTGCCGTCCGGCGCCGGGTCCGTCGGGCCAGACCTTCGAGGCGTCGTTGTAGACCAGCTCGAAGCCGCTGGCGATCGCGATGTCGATCGACTCCTTCGTCGTGAGCCGCTTCTGAGCCTGGATGTGGATCTGCGGCGAGCGGACCGTCGCGTAGGCCCACACGCGCGCGTCCTTCTGGATGTTCTGGTAGATGACGAGCTGGATCTCCTCGGGCTTCGGCGTGATCCCGTCCTTCTTCAGGATCTCGAGCGTCTTCCCCCGGATGTCCACGCCGAAGCGGTTGAGCTTCATGATCTCCTCGCCGATCGCCGACTCGTAGTTCACGAGGCGCATCGTCGTCGAGATCGCCTGGTAGGCGACGATGAGCGAGATGACCGAGCACGCGATCCAGACCACGCGCGGGACCTTGTTGATCTTGCCGAGCAAGGACTGGTCGCCCTCCGCGGCGAGCATCGCGGTCGCCGCG
>JACQDU010000539.1 GCA_016200955.1 bacterium | reverse complement strand
CGCGACGAGCCAGATCTCCTCCTCGCCGGAACGATCGGAGACGAAGGCGATCTTCGCTCCGTCGGGAGACCACGCGGCGCCGCGGTCGTGCGCGTCCGACGAGTGCGTGAGGTTGCGCGTCGGTCCCTTCTCGATCGGCGCCGTGAAGACGTCGCCGCGCGCGACGATCAGCGCGCGCTCGCCCTTCGGACTGATGCCGATGTCCTCGATGCGATCCGCCGCCGAAACGCGCGAAGGGCGCATCGCGACGCCGTCGTTCGGGACCTGGATCGAGATCTTCTTGTCCGAGCGGGCTTTCGTGTCGAACACGTGGAGCTCGCCGCCGCCCTCGTACACGATCTCGCCGTTCTCGCCCTTGCTCGGCCAGCGGACGTCCCAGTCGGTGCTCTTCGTCAGCTGCTCGATCTTCTTGGACTCGACGTCGAAGTCGTAGAGGTTCAGCGTGCCGTCGCGGTCCGAGGCGAAGTAGATCTGGTTCCGTCGCGAGGTCGTAGATGTAGAGATCCTGCGCCCATCCGCCATCGTAGCGCTTCCAGGTGCGGAAGTCGCGCGCGAGCGGCGTGTAGACGACCTGCGTCTCTCCCGGCGAATAGTCGCCCGCGCCCGAGGTCGGCATCGGCAGCGCGACGGGCAATCCGCCTTCGAGATCGACCGTGTAGAGCCGCGTGTCCGCAAGGCTCCAGTGGTCGCGCATCGAGCGGAACAGGACGCGCTTGCTGTCCTTCGTCCAGCCGTAGACCTGATTGTCGTAGCCCCAGCGTGCGGGCAACGGGCCTCGCGCCGGATACCACGTCAGCTGCTTCGGGACTCCGCCCTCGGACGGGATGACGTAGACCTGCTCGTCGCCGTCGTACTGTCCCGTGAACGCGATCCAGCGGCCGTCCGGAGAGAACTTCGGGAACAGCTCGAGCCCCTCGTGGGTCGTCAGGTGCGTCGCCGCGCCGCCGGCCGAAGGCGCGAGCCACAGATGGCGACGAGGACGGCGACGAAGACAGACAGGCGAGCAAAGCTGAAACGCATGGGGCTCTTCTCCAGGACTCGCGCTCGGGATGGAGTGCGAAGAGCCGAACAGGATAGGGGTCGTCCCGATCTCAGGCCACGCCCGACTGCTCGGATCGAGTAAGAAGCGTGGCGACGGCTCTGATAGGATCGGGGCTCCGCATGAGCGACCTCCACTCGGCCGCCACGGATCTCGCTGAGACGCTCTCGCGTCGCAGGCGCGAAGCCGGTGCGAGCTTCCCGCGCTGCGCTCTGCTCGTCCTGGCACGGGCCGAGGGGCGCGATGCGCTCGCCGGAGTCCTCGCGCGCATTCCATCCACGGTCGCTCCGCTGTTCGCGGAGATCGCGGTGCTCTTCGAGGGCGAGGACTCGCCTCCGGCGGGACTCCCGCGCCTCGAGAACCTCACCGTGCGCGCGAATCAGCGGCGCTACGGCTACGGCGGTCGACGCAAGGTCGCGTTCGAGTACGCGCTCGAGCACGGCTTCGATCACGTGATCGTGATGGACGGCGACGGGCGACATCCGCCCGAACGCCTCGCCGAACTGCTCGCTCCCGCGATCCTCGAGGGAGCCCTCGCCGTCGTCGGAGCGCGGGATCGCGGGACCTCCGGCCCGACGACCTTCCTCCTCCGCTTCGCGCTCGGCATGGATCTCCGAGACTGGCGCAGCGGCTTCCGCCTGTACGCCACCGAGATCCTCCGCCGGATCCCCTTCCAGCTCGCCTCCGACGACGAGCGCTTCGACACGGAGATCCTGATCCAGTGTCGCGCTCTGGGAGTCGCGGTCCGCGAGGTGCGCATCGGAGCCTTCGAGGAGAAGGACGCCCGCGCGGCGAGCTCGCTCGCGGCGGCCTGCGCCTACCGACTCCACCAGCTCCACCTGGCGCGGAACGGGGCCTTCCTCGTCGACCGCGACGTCCGGTACACGTTCAAGCACAGCCGGACCGGATCGCACGTCCAGATCCTCGACGCGATCCGGCCGGGCACGCGCGTGCTCGACCTCGGCTGCTCGCAGGGTCTCCTCGCGCGCCCGCTCGCCGCGAAAGGCGTGCGGACGACGGGCGTCGACGTCGGGCCGCCCGAGAAGGTCTCGCGCGACCTCCAGGCCTACTACAGCCGCGACCTGGAGCTGCCGCTCGACATCCCCGAGAGCCGCGTCTTCGACTACGTCGTCGTCGCGGACGTGATCGAGCACTTGAAGAACCGCGAGCAGCTCCTCCGCGGCGCGAGGCGCTATCTGAAACCCGACGGCCGCCTCCTGATCTCCACGCCGAACATCGCGATCTGGTTCTACCGGCTCTCCCTGCTCGTCGGACGCTTCGAGTACGGCCCGCGCGGCGTGCTCGACGAGACGCACGTCCACCTCTTCACGCAGTCGACCTTCCGGCGCGAGGTGGAGAAGGGCGGGTTCCGTATCCAGAGGCAGCGGGTGACGTCCCTCCCCTTCGAGGTGATGTTCGAGTCGACC
>JACQDU010000538.1 GCA_016200955.1 bacterium | reverse complement strand
CGTGCCCCTCGCCTCGAGCTGACCGGCGCCTCCCCTCCCTTCGCCGGACCGATAGAAGATCTTCCAGTATTGAATAAGTTCATGATAGAATCGACGTCATGAATGATAGAAGTACACTATCGGTCGATGCGGAGCTCGCCTCGGAGGAGAAGCATGGACGACCGCGCGCGCTGGGAGCCGCTCGTGGACGCGGACTGGATCCGGCGCGACGGCTTCGTCGTCGTGAAGGACGTCTTCTCGCACGATGAGGTCGAGAGCATGCGCGCCGCGCTCCTCGCCGTGCGCGACCGCGAGCACGAGGCCGGGCTCGCGCTGCCGTTCGACGCCGACATGCCGGCGAACGTCCGCGTGAACGGCGACCTTCCCGGAAAGGGCGAGCTGCGGCGCTTCGATTACCTCGTGTTCGACCCGCGGATCATCTCGTGCGCGCGCCAGGCCCTGGGAGACGCCCTCCTCTACTTCGGCGACAGCACCTTCCAGACGGGCGAGGGCGAGCGCGGCTTCCATCGAGACAACGCCGACCGCGACGACCGCTCCGGCCCCGACTGGAAGGGAGACGACTACTCGCTCGTGAGGATCGGGGTCTACCTCCAGGACCACGCGATGCACTCGGGCGGGCTCCAGGTGAAGGTGGGCTCGCACCTCGCGTCGGAGCCGCGCCGGACGCCGACCGTGCGCCTCCCTTGCGCCAAGGGCGACATCGCGATCTGGAACCTGAGGATCACGCACAGCGGGAACTTCGTGCGTCCGCGCGGCCTCGACGTGTGCCTGCCTCCGAGCATCGAGGGGCGCATCCCGCGCTTCCTGCGAGTCCCGGAGGAGCGCGAGCGAGTCGCCGTGTTCCTCACCTACGGCCTCGCTGGCGACCGCCACACCGACCACTACATCGACTGGCAGAGGAGCCGGGCGGAGTGCGTCTCTCACTGGGAGCACTCCGGCACGGGCGCATACCTCGAGGCGCTCGCGGAGAGCCGGGGAGTCCAGCTCTCGCGGCCGATCCCGAGCTACGGCGCTCGCTCTCGTTCTCGCGAGAGGCTCTGCGAGGTCGCCTGATCCCTGGCAGGAGCGACGCTCGATCGCCCGCAGCGGCGCGGTGCGATCCGCCGAGGGCGCAGCCAGGAACGAACGCCCGAGCGGCGGCCGCTCGATGTGATGAGATGGGCGCGGAGGCGCGGAGGTCGCAGAGGCCGCGCAGAGGACTGAAATCTCGATTCCAGCTCTCTCGAATGCTCCGCGCGCTCTGCGCCTCTGCGGTTCTCTCACATCGACGATGAGCGTGGGGAGCGCGGTCAGTCCCTCACCGCGCGATGGCCGCGAGCCCGCCCGGTCCGCACTGGTAGACCTTCGCCTCGTCGCCGGCCACGGGGCTGGCGTTCGTCGCGTCGCGCCACTGCTCGACGAGCTTCCCGTCGAGGCAGGAGAGGCCGCGAGAGTCGCCGACGAGGACCACGTCCCTCGCGACCGCGCGCACCCAGCGCACGGGGGCCGCCTGGACGCTCCCGCGCGCGGCGAGCTTGGCGGGGCCTTCGAGGAGGACGAGCTCCCCCTTGGTCGAGCCCGCGACGAGGAGGCCCGGGCTCGCATCGAGGGCCGAGATCCCCGCGGGAAGCACCTTGTCCGTCGAGAGCGGCCTCCCCTCGTCGTCGAACCACGCGATCGACCCCGACTCGAGCGCGACCGCGATCGCGCCCCGCGGGCCGACGGCCGGTCCGAGGACCGCCTGCTGAGGCATGGCCCCGGTCCACGCCGGCGCTCCGCTCGCGAGCTTGAACGCGGCCAGGCCGCGCCCGCTCGCGACGAGGGCGAGCTTCGCGGTCGCGGCGGGGGCGCCGGCGATCGGACCCTTCGCCGTCGCGGTCCATCGGACCGCGCCGTCCTTCGCGGCGAGGTAGGCGAGCGAGGACGGCCCCTCACGCACCAGGACACCGTCCGCCGCGGCGACGGGGCGAGCGGCCGCGGGGTCGGCCACGTCCTGGGGCGGCGGCCGGACGGCTCGCCGCCAGAGCTCCTTTCCCGTCGCGAGCTCGAGACCCAGGACGGCGCCCAGGTTCGTGCGGACGACGACCGTGCCCGCGACGATCGCCGGCGGCAGGTCGGAGTCGTCGAAGATCCCGAGCGGCGCGCGCCACCGGACGGTCCCGGAGTCGGCGTCGACCGCGACCGCGGATCGGTCGTCGCAGACGGCGGCGACGACGCCCTCCGCGAGCGCCGGCGCGGCCGAGCCCGGAGCATCGGCCAGGCTCCACGTCCTCTGGCGCGGGAGCCGGACGACGATCGGCCAGGGGAGGAGCGGGCTCGCGGCCCGGACGACCGTCTCGCGGTTCTGCGCGACCAGGGCGAGCCTGGTCGGCACGAGCGGGAGGTCGACCGTCGTGGGCGTCGCCCCTTCGACGGGGCGCCCGTCGACCGTGACCTGGGCGCCGCTCGGGACGGACTCGACGAGGCACGGGACCGACGGCGTGCCGCTCCGGGTGACCCAGGGGAACTCCTCGAACGCGCGCAGCAGCGCGTCGTGGGCATCGCGCGGCTTGCTCTCGGCCCGGAGGCGCGCCGCCTCGAGGAGCGCATCCTTGCCGGCGCGGATCTGCTTCTCGTAGCGGTCGGCGGCGCTCTCGAGGGCCTCGCGCTTCTCCTTGCGGTCCTCGGTCCTCAACGCCTCGCGGAGCGCAAGGGCGGCCTCCGGGATCCTCTTCTCGGCCTCGAAGGCGCGGGCGAGGCGGAGGGCGCGCGCCGTCTTCCTGTCCTTGTAGACGAGCTCCTCGGCGTCGATCTGGGCGAGGAGGTCGTCGACCGACCGCGCGGCGCGCGAGAAGGCCCACGCGCGCGCGAAGTCGTGCACGACCGTGCGCGACGAGTCGAACTTGGGCGGCTCCTCGTCGATCGCCGCCATCGCCCGCTCGCGCGCGTCGTGGAGGTTCTTGGCAGCGATGCTCTCGTAGACTCCCCAGGAGAGGATGAACGTCGTCACCAGGACCGCGCCCACCCCGGTCGCGATGCGCAGGAAGAGGGCGCTCCGGTAGCCCGAGTAGGAGCGGACGAAGCTGAGCGCGGCCGTGTTCGTCGGCTCGAGCTCGAGGAGCTTCTGCTGCGCCGCGAGGAACCCCGGCTTGTCGCCGACCTCGCGCGAGATCTGGGCGATGTCCTTGTAGCGCTTGATCGCGTCCTCCTTCTCCCCGAGCCGCTCGAGGAGACCGGAGAGCATCCAGAGGACGCCGAGCGACTTCGGCATCAGCTTGGACGCGAACTCGAACGCCTTCCGCGCGCGGCCGGGGAGGCCGAAGGTGAGCAGGATCTTGCCGAGCTCGACCGCCTCCGTCGATGCCTCGGGGCCGCGGTTCGCGCTCCGGAGCGCCTTGACGAGGTCCTCGCGCGCGGCGAGGTCCTGCGGGCCGAGCCGGATCGCGTTCCTCAAGGCGGTGAGCGCTTCGGTGAAGCGATCGCGGAGCGTGTACTCGCCGGCGACGGCGCGGAGCTGGTCGACGGCCTTCTCGTTCTCCTGGGCCCGCTCGTAGATCCCCGCGAGGTGCATGCTCGAGAGGAGGCCGTTCAGGAACTCGTCGGTCGCTCCCTCGATCTTCGCCGCCGCCTCGAGCTCCTCCTTCTGCGTCGTCTCCGCCTCGTCGATCACGAGCCGCCGCGACTGGACGAGGGAAGCGAGCGCGAGCGCCGCCTCGTGCACGTGGATGCCGGCGATCTGCGCCTCGAGGATGACGTGGTGGCAGCGCTTTCCCTCCTCGGTCACGTACCGGAAGACGGCGGCCTCGACCGCGGCATCGGGGGCGGCGGCGTTCGGCGCGCGCCGGATGCGGTTCCTGAGGGTCCCCCCGAGCGGCCGCAGGATCTTCTCCGGGATATCCGAGACCTTCGGGATCACGCGCCCGAGGAGGCCCGCGAGGCCGAGCGAGAGCCGGACGGCGGGCGTCTCCTTCGAGTAGAGGCGTGCCGGCGGGCTCCCCTGCACGAGGTCGTAGAACGCGATCGTGCTGTCCCACATCCCGACCTCGATGAGGCGCTCCTCGAGCACCTCCTCGACGAGCTTCGAGACCGTATCGGGGTCGAGGGCGTTCTTCTCCCGGATCACGTCCTGGAGGAGAGGGCAGTCGGAGTCGGTCTTCGCCGCGAGCTCGTCGAGCACCTCCTTCGAGAGGAGCTTCCGGGAGAGGATCTTGCGCGCGAGCACCGCTCCGCCGGCGGTCCCGGCGGCGCTGAAGATGATCGCGCCGCGCGTGAAGTAGAAGATCCGCTCGTTGTCTCCCGTGGAGACGCTGAGCGTGAAGATCGCGCCCTGGTCCCGGACCTGCTGGAGCTGCCGCAGGTAGAACGCCGGGCTGAAGGCCCCCGACTGGCCGCGGACCGGAGCCGGCGGTTTGGCGGACGCGGCGGCGGCCTCCTTCGGACGGGCCTCGGCCAAGAGCAGCCTCCGTCGCATTCTGACGTTGAGAGACGAGGGCGTGCAAGCTAGACTCCGGCTGCGGGCACCCCGGGAGCGAGCGTGCCGCCGAACCCGAAGCAGGACCGGATCTTCCTCGAGCTCGCGCGGCGGCGCGGGGCGCTCGACGCCAAGGGAGTCGAAGCGCTCCAGGCCCAGGCGCTCCGCGAGCAGAAGACGCTCCTCGAAGCAGCGGTCTCCTCGCCCAGCATCCCGGCCGCGACCGCCGATGGGATCCTCTCGGACCTCGAGCGTCTCGCCTTCACCTGCAAGAAGTGCGGCCGCGGCGACCTGGCCGAGCCGACCGATCGTCCGGGCTCGCGCGAGCTCTGCGAGGCCTGCTCGCCCGCGAAGAGGCCGTCGCAGCGTCTCGGGAAAGCAACCGGCGCGACGCCTCTCGAGGGTCCACGCAAGATCGAGGCGCCGTCGGGCACGAGCGCGCCGGGTCCGGGCGCACCGGGCTCGGGCGCGGCGAGCGCGACCGCGGCCACCGGCTCCGCGTCCGACTCGCAGCGAGCGCCGCCTCCTCCGTCGGGGTCGGTCGTGAAGCGGCCCACCAGCTCGCTCGCGCGGTCGAGCCAGTCGTTCAAGGCGATCCCCCCCGCCTCGGGAAGCGCGAGCGCTCCTTCCGCTCCGGCGTCCGCCCCCTCCGCGCCGGCGGCGCCCGCACCGGGAGCGCCGAGCGGGTCCGCGGCGCCTCCCGAACCGTCGCTGCGTGGGGCGACTTCCGTCGCCCCCGCCTCTTCCCCGGGACCGCCGCCGCCGACCGGGCGGGCGTCGCAGCGGCTCCTCGAGAGATTCGCGAGCTCGCCGTCTTCGTCGGCGGGCGCGCTCGAGCCCCCGCGGCGGAAGACGTTCTCGCTCTCGAAGGACTCGCAGGCAGGCACGGCCCTCCCGCCTCAGGCTCCACCGCCCGGAGCGCGGGCGGCCGGGGAGCCGGCGGAGGACGCCGTCTTCCTGACCCACATGACCGACGCGCCCGCTCCGAGCAGCGCGCGCACGGAGACGGCGGCTCCACCGGACGCCTCGCCCGGAGAAGTCTTCCTCACCCAGGCCGGCGGCGAGCCGGAGGCACCGAAGACGACGGACGCCGCCCCGGTCGCCGAGAAGGGCCCGGGAGAAGGCGACGTCTTCCTCGACGAGATCGGCGGCAAGGCGGTCGCGCCGTCCGCCGATGCACCCGTGTCGCCGAACGCTCCCGTGCGGGGCAGCGCCAAGAAGAGCGCCATCAGCTCCCGCCGCACGGGGATCTTCGCCGGCACGCTCGGGCTGGCGGACGAGCCGGCGCGCAACGCAGCCGATCCCGGCGCGAAGGCGCCGGCCCTGCTGCTCGACGACGTCGACATGGCCGGCGCCGTCATCGGCGGGTGCCGGATCGAGCGCCTCCTCGGCAAGGGCGCCATGGCGCGCGTCTACGTCGCCCACGACCCGAAGCTCGACCGGAAGACGGCGATCAAGATCCTCGACGAGAAGCTCCTCTCGAAGCCGGGCTTCGCGGACCAGTTCGTCGCCGAGGCGCGCACGCTCGCGAAGCTCGACCACCCGAACATCGTCCGCGTCCACACGGTCGACAAGGACCCGAGCGGCGCCCAGTTCATCGTGATGGAGCTCCTCGAAGGAGGGTCGGTCGAGGCTCTCTGGAAGAAGAGCGACAAGAGGCTCCCGATCGACGAGGCGGTGAGGATCATCCGCGAGGCCGCCGAGGGCCTTTTCCACGCCCACCGGGCCGGCCTCATCCACCGCGACGTGAAGCCCGCGAACCTCATGCTCACGAAGGACAAGCGGGTCAAGGTCGTCGACTTCGGCCTCGCCGTGCCGACGCAGGGCGACGTGTTCGTCGCCACCGGGATCGCCGGCACGCCGGTCTACATGGCGCCCGAGCAGGCGGACGGGCTCCGGCTCGACGCGCGGTGCGACCAGTACTCGCTCGGCGTGACGCTCTACCAGCTCCTCTGCGGGCGTCCGCCCTTCGAGGGCAAGCGCGGGGTCGACGTCCTCCTCGCCCACGCGACGGCGCCGCCCGTGCCCCCGCACGAGCTTCGCCCCGACATACCGCCCTGGCTCGAGAAGGGGCTCCTCACGATGCTCGCCAAGGCGCCCTCCGCTCGCTTCCCCTCCCTGGGAGACGTCGTGCGGCTCTTCCAGGGCCAGCGGGCGCCGACCCAGGAGCTGCCGCCGCCCGTGCCGGCGCGGCCGGCCGTCCGCGTCGACGAGATCAGCGGCCTCGAGAAGGGGCTCGCGCCCAAGGCCGTGGCGCCGCCGCGGTGGCGGCCGGCGCTCCTCGCGCTCGCCGCCTGTGCCGCCGTCCTCGTCGTCTTCTTCCTGGGCCCCGGCCGGGTGGCCCTCGGCTCGGCGGCGTCCCGGGTCGGGGGCTCGCCCGTCGTCGCGAAGGAGGATCGCCGCGAGCCCGCGCACGCCGTTTCCCGACACCTCGGCCCGGCTGCCATCCGCGTTGAACAGCCGCATCGTCGCGCCGTCCGGGGTCCGCGAAAACGCGATAAGCCCGTCGGCGCCAACGCCGG